>NZ_JBNAZM010000050.1:0-32776 GCF_051195215.1 Arhodomonas sp. AD133
GCACCCAAGTCACTGATCCGACAGAACCCTAAGGCCACAAATACCCCCTCTCACGGCCTGTGCCTGTGGAACCCGGGGGGGGCGGCGCACCCAATCGGCGCGGCGCTCACGAGCGGGGCTCTACGTCGGCGACGGCGATCCGCGGCCACCTCGCTGCGACCTCGTCCGCCGTGGCTGCCCGAACCGCACGCAGGTCACGGGGGTAGTCCACGCCTTCCGCTTCCACCGCCCGGGTGGCGTGGAACTGGCCGTTCGCGGCGCGGAGTATCCAGCCGCCGTCGGCGCATTCCCGGGACGCCAGATAGGCCACACCCGGCGCTACCTCACCGGGGCGCAGCTCGTCCGGTTCGCCCTCGATCCCCCACATGCGCGTCTTGGCGACCGGAGAGACCGCATTGACCACGATGCCGTGCTGCTCGCCCTCGGCGGCGAGGACGTTGGCGATGCCTACCGCGGCCATCTTCGCGGCGGCGTAGGCGGCAAGCCCGCGGTGAACGTACTGGGGATAGAGCGCCCGGCAGGATGTCGTCAGGACGATGCGGCCGTAGCCGGCCGCCTTCATCGCCGGCCAGGCCGCTTGCGCCAGCCATAGAGGCGCCCTGGCGGCGACTGCCATCATGTGATCGAAGGACGTCTGCGTTATTGCCTCGATGGTCTCGTAGCCCACCCATCCGGCATTGTGGATCACGGCGTCCAGTCGTCCGCCAACGCCCAGGGCCCGTCCGACGAGCTCATGGCAGCCCTCGCGCGAGCCGATGTTCCCGGGGATCGCCCGCACATCCAGTCCCTGCGCGCGAAGTCGCGCCGCCGCGCGTTCCGCGATCTGCGGGGCTTCCCCGTTACCGTCGGTGTTCGCACCGATGTCCTGAATCAGGACCGTTGCCCCCAGCTGTCCAATGTTTCGGGCGTACGCGAAACCGAGTCCGCGGCCCGCGCCGGTGATGAGTACCACCTGATCGTCGAAGTCCACCATTCTTCAGGCCCTGTTCGTGAAGACACGGCCCGTAAGTGTGCGTGCCGTCATTTGATACATCTAATACTATTAACACGCATATACGATATTCTTCTGGTATCACGCCTGAGGGGAAGCCCGAAGTCCCGCGGAGTGGATGCATGACGAGAGAAGAGCGCATTCCCATCAGGCTGCGCACGATGGAGCAGTTCGTCGCCGTGGCGGAGGAACGGCATTTCCATCGCGCCGCCGAACGGCTGAACATGTCGCAACCTCCGCTCACCCATGCGATCCGCAAGCTGGAGGAAGCGCTCGGCGCCACACTGATTCAACGGGGCAATCGTGTGCTCGGGCTGACGGCGGCGGGTGCGGTATTCCTCGATGAGGCGCGGGAGACCCTTCGCCAGGCGGGGCACGCCGTCACGGCGGCGCGGGACATGGCAGCGGGTCGGACCGGCGTGGTGCGCCTGGGTTATGTCGGCAGCGCGCTCTATGGGCGGTTGCCGGACGTGGTCCGCGAATTCCGGGCAGCGCACCCGAAGGTACGCCTGGAGTTGCGGGAGGCGACCACCGCCGCGCAGGTCGCCGCGTTACGCGAGGGAACACAGGACGTCGGGGTCCTGATTCCGCCGCTGGTGAATGCCGAAGACATCGGGCTGACGCCGTTCGACAGGGATCGCCTGTGCATGGCCATCCCGAACGATCACCGCCTGACCAGGCGGCCAGACGTGACACTCGCCGACCTGGCCGACGAGCCGTTCATCCTCTGGCCGATGGTTGAAGGTCGTGGCTTCCATCTGCAGGTAATCCGGCTCTGTGCTGACGCCGGCTTCGTGCCGAAGGTCGCGCAGGAGGCGTACGGGATGCACGCGGTGCTATCGCTGGTGGCGGTGGGCGCCGGGGTCTCCGTCGTTCCCGAGAGCATGAGCAGCTTTCGCGGGGATCGGATCAGCTACCGGCCATTGCCCGGGTCGGCCCCCGGTTTCGACCTCGTACTGGCGGGCCGCGACTTGTCGCCGGCGGCCAAGTGTTTCGTCCGTTCCGCCGGACAGGCGTGATCCGACGCTTGACGCGCGTTCGGGGTCTGTCGGGGTCGGGTCCCGGAAGAGTCCGGGGGCGGAGGTGGAGAGGCGGCCTTTGCGGTCACCTGACTGGGGTCGCCGCCGCGTATCCGCAGTGGGGCGTTTCGTGCCGGCTGAAGGGGTAGGGTACCGAGAAGAAAAAGGGCGCGGCCGGTGCCGCGCCCTCTCTGGCTCGTGAGCAGCTGCTACGGGATCAGTAGCGGTAGTGCTCCGGCTTGTACGGACCTTCCTTGGGCACGCCGATGTAGTCGGCCTGGTCCTTGCTCAGCTCGGTGAGCTGGGCGCCGATCCGCTCGAGGTGCAGCCGGGCGACCTCCTCGTCGAGGTGCTTCGGCAGGATGTAGACCTCTTTGTCGTACTCGCCCTTGTTGGCGTGCAGCGCCATCTGCGCGAGCACCTGGTTGGTGAAGCTGTTGGACATCACGAAGCTCGGGTGGCCCGTGGCGCAGCCCAGGTTCACCAGCCGGCCCTCGGCGAGCAGGATGATCTTCTTGCCGTCGGGGAAGGTGACGTGATCCACCTGCGGCTTGATCTCGTCCCACTCGTACTGCTGCAGCGAGGCCACGTCGATCTCGTTGTCGAAGTGGCCGATGTTGCACACGATGGCCTCGTTCTTCATGGCCTTCATGTGCTCGTGGGTGATGACCTGGTAGTTGCCGGTGGCGGTGACGAAGATGTCCGCCTTGTCCGCGGCGTAGTCCATGGTCACCACGCGGAAGCCCTCCATCGCCGCCTGCAGCGCGCAGATGGGGTCGATCTCGGTGACCCAGACCTGGGCGCCGAGGCCGCGCAGGCTCTGCGCCGAGCCCTTGCCCACGTCGCCGTAGCCGGCGACCACGGCGGTCTTGCCGGCGACCATCACGTCGGTGGCGCGCTTGATGCCGTCCACCAGCGACTCGCGGCAGCCGTAGAGGTTGTCGAACTTGGACTTGGTCACCGAGTCGTTGACGTTGATCGCCGGGAAGGGCAGGCCCTCGTCGCGGGCGATCTGGTAGAGGCGGTTCACGCCGGTGGTGGTCTCCTCACTGACGCCGCGGATCTGCTCCTTGATGCGGCTGTAGAAGCCCGGGCGATCCTTCAGGCGCTGCTTGATGGCCGGGAACAGCGCGCGCTCCTCCTCGTTGCTCGGGTTGTCGAGGATGGAGGGGTCCTGCTCGGCCTTGGCACCGATCATCACCACGCCGGTGGCGTCGCCGCCGTCGTCGAGGATCAGGTTGGGGCCGTCCTCTTCTGGCCAGTCGAGGATGCGGTGGGTGAACTCCCAGTACTCCTCCATGCTCTCGCCCTTGTAGGCGAACACCGGGATGCCGCGGTCGGCGATGGCGGCAGCGGCGTGGTCCTGGGTGGAGTAGATGTTGCAGGAGGCCCAGCGGACCTCGGCGCCGAGCTCGACGAGGGTCTCGATGAGGACGGCGGTCTGGATGGTCATGTGCAGGGAGCCAGCGATCTTCGCTCCCTTCAGCGGCTTGTCGGCCCCGTACTTCTCACGCAGCGCCATGAGACCGGGCATCTCGGTCTCGGCGATCGCGATCTCCTTGCGGCCCCAGCCCGCGAGGGAAAGATCGGCGACATGGTGGTCGTTACGGGTGTTCTCCACGATGGCGTTCATGGTGTCACTCCGTTAAATCACCGAGCGCCGTTGTGAATGAAAAAACCCGCCGCCGAGCCTGGCCGGCCTTTGCCGGTTGCAGCGCTCCTCGGCGGCGGGGCGTCATGCTGACGCGAGTCGCTTACAGGCCGGCGGACCCGCGCAGGGCCTCGGCCTTGTCCGTCTGCTCCCAGGGAAGCTCGACGTCCAGGCGGCCGAAGTGGCCATAGGCGGCCGTGCTCAAGTAGATCGGACGCTCCAGGTCGAGCATCTTGAGAATGCCGAACGGACGCAGGTCGAAGTGCTCGCGGATGAGGTCGGTCAGCCGGGTGTTGTTGACCTTGCCGGTGCCGAAGGTCTCGGCCATGACCGAGGTCGGCTCGGCGACGCCGATGGCGTAGGAGAGCTGGACCTCGCACTTGTCGGCGAGCCCGGCGGCGACCACGTTCTTCGCCACGTAGCGCGCGGCGTAGGCGGCGGAACGGTCGACCTTGGACGGGTCCTTGCCGGAGAAGGCACCGCCGCCGTGGCGGGCCATGCCGCCGTAGGTGTCGACGATGATCTTGCGCCCGGTCAGGCCGCAGTCACCCAGCGGCCCGCCCGTGACGAACCGGCCGGTCGGGTTGATGTGGAACTTGGTGTCGGCGTGAAGCCACTCGCTCGGCAGCACCGGCTTCACGATCTGCTCCATCACCGCTTCCTTGATCTGGTCCTGGCTGACGTCCGGGTCGTGCTGCGTGGACAGCACCACCGCGTCGCAACCGATGACCTTGCCCGCCTCGTCGTAGGCGAAGGTGACCTGGCTCTTCGCGTCCGGACGCAGCCACGCCAGCGTGCCGTCCTTGCGCAGCTCGGAGTGCTTGCGCACCAGGCGGTGGGCGAAGTCGATCGGCGCGGGCATGAGCGTGTCGGTCTCGTTGCACGCATAGCCGAACATCAGGCCCTGGTCGCCGGCACCCTGCTCCTCGGGGCGGCTGCGGTCGACGCCCTGGTTGATGTCCTCGGACTGGGCGCCCAGCGCGTTCAGCACCGCGCAGGTGGCGAAGTCGAAGCCCTTGTCGGAGCTGTCGTAGCCGATGTTCGCGACCGTCTCGCGCACGATCTTCTCGATGTCGACCGTCGCGGAGGATTTGGTCTCACCAGCGATCAGAACCATGCCGGTCTGAGCCACCGACTCCGCGGCGACACGCGCCTTCGGGTCCTGCTGCAGGTAGGCGTCCAGAATCGCGTCCGAAATCTGGTCGCACATCTTGTCCGGATGGCCCTCGGAGACGGACTCCGAGGTAAAGAGGTATTCCTTGCTCATGGGCAACTAACTCTCTGTCTGTGCTTTGTTGCTGAAGTGTCTTGCCCGGCGCTCAAATACTGAACAGTTCATTGTAACGGGCAATTCTCGCTTGCATAGAGGCGACGGTCAGGCCGGCTTGCGGAACACGAAGATGCCCCAGGCCAGATGGCCGTTGCGGCCGCCGTTCACCCAGTGCTGGAGACCGCGCTTCATACGCTCGATATAGTCGGGACTGACCGAGCGCGCCACGTCGGCCTCGTGCTCGGTGAGGATGTCGTAGACGCGACCGTAGTGCGCGGCAATCATCTCCGAATGGTCGACGAACTCGACCTCCTCGATATCCAGCTCGCCGAGCGCGCGGCGATAGAACCCCGGCGAGCCGAGCGTCTCCAGATGAATGCGCTCGAGAATCGGGTCGAGCACCCCTTCGGGGCAGTCGTCCGCCTGCATCGGGTCGGTGAAGATGAAGTACCCGCCCGGGCGGAGCACACGCGCCACCTCGGCGAGCACGCGCCGGCGGTCGCCGCTGTGGAGCATGGCGTCCTGGGACCAGACGATGTCGAAGCTCTCGTCGTCGAACGGGAGTTCCTCGAAGCTGCCGTCGATGACGTCGACGAGATGGTCGACGCGCTGCTCGCGGTTCTTCTGCCGGCCGCGCTCGTTCTCCTTCTCGCTCAGGTTGAGCGCGGTGACGTGGCAGCCGAATTCGTGCGCCATGTAGCGTGCGGAACCGGCATATCCGGCGCCAATGTCGAGCACTCGGCTGTCGGCGTTGAGGTTCGGCAGCCGGCGGGTCATTTCCTCGACGGTGCGGCGACTGGCGTCGCGTACCGGCTCGCTGTCGCTCTGGTAGAGGCCGACGTGGATGTCCTCGCCGCCCCAGACGATGTGATAGAAGTTATCGGCGTCGTCGCTGTTGTAGTATTCGCGCGCGGTCTCTACCGCCGCGGTATAGGCCTTACTCACTCCAGATCCTCCCTGTAGCTCTTCTCGGCCACGTGGACGAAGAAGTCCGGCTCCGCCTCGCGATAGGTTTCCTGGAAGTCGCCGTAGGTCTCGATGTGCTGGAAACCCACCTCGCCCAACAGGCGCCGGACGTAGTCCTTACGCAGCGGGAACATGTTCAGGTAGTACGTGGACTTGTCGGGGAAGTCGTACTTGAAGCGGGCGAGGCCGTCGTCCACGTGCTCGGGATACACGGAGATATTGTCGCCGCAGTAGTAGTACGTGTGCTTGCTCGAGTAGCCGACGTCGAGAATGGCATCGTAGTTGCGCTGATCGAGGATCAGCACGCCGTCGTGCTTCAACGTGGCGTAGAACTCGGCAAGCGCCTTGCGGCGGTCGTTCTCCGAGAACAGGTGGGTGAAGGAGTTGCCGAGGCAGATGATGGCATCGTAGTGGCCGTGGACGTCGCGGTTCAGCCAGCGCCAGTCCACCTGCACGGTGCGCACGATGTGGCCGCGCTGACGGCCGTTCTCGAAGGCCTTGGCGAGCATCTCCGGGCTACCGTCGCAGCTGACCACCTCGAAGCCCGCCTCGATCAGGCGCACCGAGTGGAAGCCCGTGCCCGTGGCGACGTCCAGCACCTTCTTCGCGCCGCGCTCGCGCAGCAGATCGATGAAGAAGTCGCCCTCGCTCTTCGCGCGGCTTTCCCAGTCGATGAGCTCGTCCCACTTGTCGACGAAGCCCTCGTTGTACTCGTGCTTGTAGTGTCCGGTGTCGCGACAAGCGGTCGGATCGCTGCCGAACTCCTGCTCTTGTTGTGTTGCGGCCATGGGTTAACCCCTCCATTGGACGATTGACGATACCGGGCGAAAGACAGGCGCGGCCGCCGGGACGGACGAGTCGCCCCGTCGACGCCAGTGCCAGGGTGGCCGCGGCGTCTTGCCCGAAAGCGCTGTGATTTGGGTCTGAGGAAGGTCAGCGCGGGTTGCCGCGCCGCCGATGGCTCGCGAAGACCTCGCGAGCGGTGGCGGCCGGCGAGCCCCACCCCGGGTGAATGCCCCGTGGTGAGTTGTTGATCGTGTCAGTGCGCTGCATGGCAGCCCCCTGTTGCGGTCGCACGTTCCCCTACGTTTACGTTACGTAAACTTTGGCTCCAGCCCGATCGCGCTCGCTATCGGCCGGGCTCGGTTGATGCCCGATCACCGACGCGGCCCACGGGCCGCGAGAATCGTCGCCAGCGTTTCGCTCGTTGCCCGGCGCTTGCCGGGGCGATCGCCCGGTGTCGCCGGAAAGGACGGCATTACGCCGAAAACCTTCGCTGGTGTGGAGACCCGAAAGTGACCTGCCCGTCTGGGGTCACTCCGCAGCCTGAAGCGAAGGCATGTACCGTATGAGTGAGATACATGGTGGTGCAGTTCGCTCGGCATTTCAAAGTCGTTTTCGTGAACAGCCGGTTACACATCGGCGTTGATGCGGGATTAGGCCTGCTAGATCAGGCACTTGTGTGGAGTGTTCACGCTCAGACGAACGGTAGCATTTTACAGATGAACGGTTTGTCAACAGCCGGGTTGGGGCTGGACGGCAGTGGTGCGGCGATGTTAGTTGAACGCTTCTTCAAAAAAACCGACGGGTATGAGGCTTGAAGCGACGGTCGAACCCTGGCCACTGGTGCGCAGCTCACCATCGAGAACGGTGGTTGCGGTGACTGCAATCAGCGCGCCGATTGCCTCGTCAATCAACCCGGCGGGGCTACCCGCTGATCCCCGGATAGCACCGAGGGTGCGGAAACGGAAAGGGCGCAATTTGCGGGGAATCCGGCGGAATGCCGGTGCCGTTGATCGCCACCCGCTGTCCACGAGGCGCCGTCGACCAACCACGGCCGCCGCACTCAACGCTATCCGGGGTTCGGGATATCGCGCTACTGGCCGTTTGCCCGGTGACAAGGGAAGTGACACACTGCTGACCAAACAATTAGGCGAGAAACGGCGCGATCGCCGCCCACAGCTGCTTCGTTCCCACCGTGATGGTTAGCACATGCAGCGGTGCGACTGGTTTGCCGGTGAGGCGCTGCGGCGTTTGCCGCATCGACGGGATGCCTTGAGTTGACCGTCAATAGGAGAGTGCGGCTCGCGCGGGGCAACGCTGTTGCCCCATACACACAACAACAAAGCGATAAGGCACGGCTGGAAGTTCGAGGCCTGGTCGACACAAGGATCGACGAGGCCCGATTCGGGCGCGCGGGGGTGTGCTGTTAGCCGTGCCGCAGGGGCATCATGCACGATCATCCGTTGTATTCCCATGCGCAGTCCGCGCCTGCGGGCACGTATAGTCGGCCTGTAGCGCATCAGGGCAACCGCGGTGTTGTCCTGCCTTCGGTCATCCCTTCCCATCCGGCGGTGGCACCGGGTCGCAAGGCTACCCGCGATCACTTGTCGCGGAAGCCGACGATCTCCCGACTCGGTGCGTTGCTGCTATTGTTGGTCTTCCCGGCGCTGGCAGCCGCGAATCTAGTGACGAATCCCGGCGCTGAAAACGACGTCACGGGGTGGGACCAGACGCCGGCGCAGGTAAACGGGGATGACAACGACTGGATCGCCTACCACGAATCCCCCTATACCGATACGGTCCCCGAGGGCTTCGATGTCTTCGCACCCACCTCTGCCAGCCCGATCGCCGGGACCGTGTTCAACCTTCAACAGGACGTCTCCGGCGGTGCGGTTCAGGGGGGCGTCGAATTCAGCTTTTCGGCGCGCGCGAAGACCATAAGCCCGGACGACGCTCGTGTGCTCGTGGAATACCGTGACGGTGCGGGCACCGTGCTCGAGACGTTCGATTCCGGCTTCTTCGATGCCACCGGCACGACCTACGGCACAGTGAGCGACACACGCGTCGCGCCAAGTGGCACCCAAGTGATCCGCATCCGACTTCAGGCCCGCGAGCAGGGGGGCACGAGCTCATTCACGGATGCCTTTTTCGATGACGTGAGCCTGACGGCGGCCAGCCCGCCGCTGACCGCTTCGGACGACGGCCCCTATACGGTGGAGGTGCCCGCCGACTTGAGTGCGCCGGCCCCCGGTCTGCTCGACAACGACGCGTTGGGAGACCCCGCGGGCGATATTGCGAGCTATGGCGGCGGCGACCTCGGCGGGAGTGTCACCGATCACACGGCGGGCAACTCGGTGAGCCTCGCAGGCGGCACGCTGACGGTGAACGCGGACGGGAGCTTCAGCCTCGCGAACGCTCCGTCCGAGCCCGGCACCTATACCTTCGACTATCGCTTGTCGAACGGCAGCGCCCAGGACGACGGGACCGTGACCATCGTCGTCGAGCCGAACAATCTGCTGCTCAATCCGAGCGCTGAGAACGGCGAGACCGACGACCATGATTCCGACAGCGCGACCGACATCGCCGACTGGGTGGAGGAGCCGAACCAGACAGGTACAGGAGAGGACAACAACTGGCAACCGTTCGACGGTGAGGGCGCCACCGATGGCACGAACGCGTTCACCATCGAGACGGGGAACCCAGCCAATGGCACCGTGTTCGATCTGCACCAGCAGGCCAGCGGCGGGGCGGTCACGGCCGGTGCCGAGCTCACGGTCACGGCCGACGTCAAGACGAAGGGCTCGGACGAGGCGCGCCTCGTTGTCGAGTACCGCGACAGTGCGGGCAACGTCCTGGAGAGCTTCGACAGCGGCTATCAGACGACGGGGGGCGCATTTGCCGAGGTCACGGACACCCGGATCGCGCCGGCCGATACGGCAGGGGTTCGGGTACGTCTCATGGGCCGGGAGGTGGGCGGCACCGACGATAGTTCCGACTACACGGATGCCTTCTTCGACGATGTTCGCCTGTATGCGTCGACCGCACCGCTGAACACGGCTGACGACGGGCCTTATGCGATGTCGGCGTTCACGACGTTGAGCCGCGTCGCGCCGGGTCTGCTGACGAACGACAGTCTCGGTGACCCGGAAGGCACCATCGCGAGCTTCGGCAGCGGTGACCTCGGGGGCAGCGTCACCGACCATGCTGCCGGCAGCACTGCCACGCTCGCCGGGGGCACACTCACCGTCGGCTCCGACGGCTCGTTCGAGCTGGCGAGTCCGGACACGACGGGTACGTATACGTTCGACTATCGTCTGGCCAATGGCAGCGCGCAGAGCGACGGGACCGTGACGCTCGAGATCGAGTCGGCCACGGGCAACAACCTGCTGCTCAACCCTGGCGGGGAGAACACCGTGCTCGACGACGACGACTCGACCGGGAACGATCCGGCCGACTGGAACGAAGTCCCCGAGCAGACCGCCGAAGGTGACGATAACAACTGGATTTCTCTGGACGACCTCGGGCAGACCGAAGGCGCGAATGCGTTCCTGATCGAGGTCGCGAACCCGGCCTCGGGGTCGGTGTTCGAGCTGCGACAGGATATCACGGGTGGTGAGGTCACGGGCGGGTCGAGCTACGCGTTCACCGGCGACATGAAGACCCTGAGCCCGGATCGGGCCCGGGTGATCGTCGAGTATCGTGACAGTGGATCGGTGCTCGAGAGCTTCGACACGGGGTATGTGGATACCGGCGGCAGCTTCACCGCCGTGTCGGATACGCGGGCGGCGCCCGCCGGTACGACAACCATTCGCGTGCGGCTGATGGCCGAGGAGGCGGGTGGTGGCACGACCTACACCGAGGCTGCGTTCGACAACCTGTCGCTGGTGCGACAGAACTCGGCCCCGATCATGGATCTGGACACGGGGGCCGGCGGCAACGGCGCAACGGACACGTTCTCCGAGAGCAGCGATCAGGGTAATGGGGCCTTGGCCGGGGTGACGGTGACGGGACCGGTCTCGCTGACCGACATCGAAGGCAGCGTCGACCAGGTGACGTTGACGCTCGACAACAATCAGGGGGACACCGGCGAGCGGCTATACCTCGACGCGGCGGACCTGGCGGGAGTCGTCACCGGCGCTGGCAGCGGCGATACCCTCACGCTCAGCCGCAGCGGTGGCTCGGTGACGGACCTGGAAGACACAGTGGCCAACGTCCGCTACCAGAACGATAGCGACGCGCCGGACACGACGGACCGCACGGTGACGGTCGAGGCGACGGATGACGAAGGGGCCACCGCGACCGCGACGGCAACGATCAGCATTCAGCCCGACAACGATCCCCCAGGCATCTCCCTCGACCAGACCACCGCCTCCATTGCGGAGAACAACGGCGGCGACGTTGTCGTGGCGCAGATCACTGTCGACGACGACGGCGATCCGGGCAGCAACAACAATGTCACGCTGAGCGGCGCGGATGCGGGCGTCTTCACCACCGACAGCAGTGACCTGACATTCACCGGTACCGCGGATTTCGAGACCAAGAATACCTATCAGGTCACCGTCGAGGTCGACGACCCGAATGTCGGCGGCACGCCCGACGACAGCGCCGCGTTCACCCTGAACATCCAGAATGTCGATGAGCCTCCGGTGTTCCTGGGCACGGGTCCGTTCGGGGTGAACGAGACGGCAGGCAACGGTGCCGCCGTGGGCGATGTCGATGCGGTCGACGGCGACGGCGGGACCGCCGATGCGAACCTGACCTACGCCATCGTCGGCGGGAACACGGGCGGTGCCTTCGCGATCGATGGAGCCTCCGGCGCAATCACCGTGGCCGACGCGTCGGCCGTCGATTTCGATGCGAGTCCAACGTTCACCCTGACAGTCGAGGCTGATGACGGCACGAATGCCCCGACTGCCAGCGTGACCGTCAATGTGAGCAACGCACCGCCCGCCGCGCCCGTGGATGCCGACGGTACCAACGGGGGGGCTGTGGCCGAAGATGCGGTCAACGGGACCGCGGTTGGCATCACGGCCGACGCCGCCGATCCCGGTGGTGGCAACGTCAGCTATGCGTTGACCGATGACGCTGGCGGGCGATTCCAGATCAACGCTGGTACGGGCGTGGTGACGGTTGCCGACGGTTCGCTGCTGGATTTCGAAAGCGCGACATCGCATTCGATCAGTGTCCAGGCTACCGACGATGATGGGGGGGACTCGCCCACGGCCTCGTTCACCATCTCCGTCACCGACGTCGATAGCCCGCCAGTGTTCACCGCGAGTGGACCATTCTCGGTCAGCGAATCCGCCGCCAACGGTGTGACCGTGGGTGATGTCGATGCCAACGACGGCGACGCGGGCGCTGCGGACGCGGGCGTCACCTACGCCATTACCGGCGGCAACGGCGGCGGCGTCTTCGCGGTCGACAACAGCGGCGCAATCACCGTGGCCGATGCGTCGCTGGTCGACTTCGAGAGCAGCGCATCCTTCGCCCTCACTCTGGAGGCCGATGACGGCGGACAGACGACGTCGGATACGGTCACCGTGGACGTCACCGACGAGCCGCCCGCGAAGCCGGCCGATACGGACGGCGCTGCCGATGCCATCGCCGAGGATGCGGCGAATGGTGATCCGGTGGGTGTCACGGCGGACGCTGCCGACCCAGCGGGCGGGGCCGTCACCTATGCGCTTGCCGACGATGCCGGCGGCCGCTTTGCCATCGACGGCAGCGGTCAGGTCACGGTCGCCGATGCCGCAGCCCTCGACTACGAGAGTGCTGCCGGCCACACGATCGCCATAGAGGCACGTGACGCCGACGGCACCGCCTCCACGTCGCTTTCGGTAACGATCACCGTTACGGACGCGCCCGATACGCCGACGCTGACGGCCCCCGAGGATTTGACCGGCGCCGATGCCGTGGACGCCACCGGCCTCTACACCGCCGTGGATCTGGAAGCGCTGACCCAGGCCATCGCCCAGGATGACGAGGACGGTACGCTCAAGCCCGAGCCCGTGGCCCTGGACGGCCAGCCGGCGAACGTGGGCCAGCCCGCCTGGCTGCGGCCGGGCACGCACACGCTCACCTGGTCGGTGACCGACAGCGATGGCGCGACGGTGACCGACGACCAGATCGTGGAAGTTCGCCCCCGGGTCGGCATCGGGCCCGACCGGACCGTGCAGGAGGGTACGACCATCGAGCTGCCCATCGAGCTGAACGGTGACGCGATCGATGGCACGACACCGCGCATTGACTTCGACGTCGCGGGAACAGGCAGTGCCGACCCCGGCGATTATGCCGGCCTGGGGGCGCCGGGTACGGTCATGATCCTGGCCGGATCCTCCGGAACCATCGGCTTGGACGTCCTCGACGAAGGCGCGGGCGAAGGGCCGGAGACCCTCGTCATCGAGCTTACCCGGACGGGCGGCGATACGGTCCTGGCCGGCCGCAGGCAGGCGACGATCACCATCGTGGAGGAGAACACACCGCCTGTCGTGTCCTTGAGCGCCGAGCAGGGCGGCAACGACCCGGCCGTCGTCGTCGACGGCTCGGCGGGTGCTATCCCGGTCACCGTGACGGCCGAGACGATCGACGCGACGGCCACCGGCAATATGAGCTTCGCCTGGAACGCGGGTGCGTCGGGGCCGGTTGACCTGAACAACGACGCGGATCCGGCGACGTTCGAGTTCGATCCGGCGGGCCTCGCGCCGGGCGTTTACACGTTCGAGGTGTCTGCCACCGACAACGGCTCGCCGGCCGAGACTGGTCACGCTCGCCTGAGGCTGCGTGTTCAGGATCCTTTACCCGCGCTCGGTGGCGGGGATGCGGACGGGGACGGGGTGGCCGACAACGATGCCGCCGAGGGCTATCCGGATCGTGATGCGGATAATCTGCCGGACTACCGCGACCCCTTCCCGGACCGGAGCGCGATCCACGAAGCGCTCGCCGATCCCGCCGGCTACGTGATCGAGACCGAGCCGGGCCTCGACATGGCACTCGGACGCGTGGCCTTCGACCGAGATGAGGCCGGGGCGCAGGTGAGTGAAGGCGCCATCGCCGACATTCTCGGTCCGCGTGACAATCGCGACAACGTGGGCGGCTACGCCGCGTTGACCGTCCGGAGGCTGTTGCAGCCGGGCCAGTCCGCGCGCGTCGTGATCCCTCAACGCCAGGCCGTGCCGGCGAATGCGGTCTACCGCCAGTTCGGCGAAACGGGCGACTGGCGGAACTTCACCACCGATGGCGCCAACGCGCTGGCCTCGGCACCGGGCGTCCAGGGTTACTGTCCGCCGCCGGACGCCCCCGCCTACACGGATGGCCTGTCGCAGGGCGATTGGTGTGTGCGGCTCACCGTCGAGGACGGCGGCCCTAATGACGTTGACGGGGCAGCCGATGGCGAGGTGAGTGTCCTGGGCGGCGTGGCCATCGGCAACACCGCGCCGAGTCTGTCGGGCACGCCAGCGACCGCCGTGGACGAGGACGTCGCGTACAGCTTCACTCCCTCGGTCGACGACCCGGACAGCGGCGACACGCCAACCTTCACCATCGTCAACCGGCCGGGCTGGGTGGCGTTCGACAGCGCCACGGGCGCGCTGACCGGCACGCCCGGAAATGCCGACGTGGGCGAGTACACCGGTATCGAGATAACCGTGGCGGATGGCCGTGGGGGGACGGACGCCCTGGGGCCGTTCAGCATCACCGTCAACAATACCAACGACGCGCCGACTATCTCGGGCACGCCGCCCAAGACGGTGGCCGAGGGCGATACCTATGCGTACACGCCGGCGGCGAGCGACGAAGATACCGGCGACAGCCTCACCTTCAGCGGCGTCAACCTGCCTCCCTGGCTGAGCCTGGACCCGGCCACCGGGGAGGTGACCGGCACGCCGGGCAACGCCGACGTGGGCAGCTACGCCGGGGCCGCGATCGAGGTCACCGACGCTGCCGGGGCCAGCGCTACTCTCGGGCCATTCACGTTGACCGTTACCAACGTCAATGACGCTCCGACCATTGACGGAACGCCCGCCACCGGCGTCGCCGAGGATGAGCTTTACACCTTCGTCCCCAGTGCGGCCGATGTGGATGCCGGCGACACCCTGACGTTCAACATCGACAATCGGCCGGCCTGGGCCGCGTTCGACCCCGATACCGGGGCGCTCACGGGCACGCCCGGCGACGCGGCAGTGGGCATCACCGAAAACGTCGTCATCAGCGTGAGCGATGGCCAGGCGACGGCGGCGCTGCCGGCATTCGACCTCGTGGTAACGGGCGTCAACGACCCACCGACGATCGAGGGGGCGCCGCCGCGCACCGTGTCGGTGGGGGAGCGCTATGCCTTCACCCCCACGGCCAGCGACGTCGACGATCCCCCCGGGGCGCTGACCTTCACGGTCGACAATGCCCCGGAGTGGCTCAACCTCGATACTGACGCGGGAATACTGTACGGCACCCCTGGAAACACCGACGCGGGCATCTACCGGGGTATCGAGCTGCAGGTGAGCGATGGCCGTGAGACCGACGTGCTCGGGCCGTTCACCATCGAGGTCAGCGGCGGCGGAGACGGCGACCGCGACGGCGACGGTATCCCGGACGAGTTCGAAGAGAAAACACCCGGGCTCGATCCGGATGACCCCACGGACGCGGACGGCGACATCGACGGCGACGGCCTCACCAACCTCGAGGAGTACGAGCAGGGCACACCGCTCGACGCCGACAGCAAGGCGCCGGTGGTCACGGCGCCGGCGGACCGGCGGGTCGCCGCGACGGGGCTCTTCACCCGGGCGGCGTTGGGCGAGGCGAGTGCCGACGACGCCCTGGACGGCACAGTGCCCGTGCGTCGCGAGCCCGCCACGGACTGGTTCGCCCCGGGGCGGCATGTGATCCGTTGGCTCGCCGAGGATGCCGCCGGCAACCGCGGCAGCGCCGAGCAGGTGCTCCAGGTGCTGCCGCTCGCCGGCATCGCCGGGCCCGCCAACGTGAGCGAGGGCGAGACCTTCGCGCTGACCGTCGCGCTCAACGGCGAGGCCCCCGCGTACCCGGTCACCATCCCCTTCCGGGTCAGCGGCAGCGCCACCGCCCCCGGCGATCACGACCTCCTCGACGGCGAGCTCGTCATCGACTCGGGCGTGACCGGGCGCATTCCGGTGACCGTGGTGGACGACGGCGTCAACGGCGAGGGGCCGCGGACGTTGACCGTGGCGCTGACGGATCCGTCGGGGGCGGCGCTCGCGCCGCAGCACGCGCACACCGTGACCCTCCGCGAGTCGCCGGTGGCGCCGGCGGTGGCGCTGGCGGCCCGCCAGGCAGGGGAGGTGCGGACCACCCTCGTGCAGGGTGACGGCACCGTCGCCGTCACCGCCTCGGCGGCCGGGGCGGAGGCCGATGAACTGCGCTTCGACTGGAGCGCGACCAGCTCCGCCTTGGTCGACCGCGACCCGACGGACCACGTGCTCGCCTTCGACCCGGCGGGCCTGTCACCGGGGCTCTACCAGGTGGCGGTGCAGGCGCACCGCCCCGGCGCGCCGGCGGCCGTGGGCAAGGCACGCCTCACCCTGCGGCTCATCGCCAGTGCCCCGGCGCTGGGAGAGCGCGACAGCGACGGCGACGGGGCGAGCGATGCCGAGGAGGGGATCGCGGACGCGGACGGCAACGGCATCCCTGCCTATCGCGATCCGCGGCGCGCGGCGAACGCCATCCCCGCGCGGGAGTCGGGCAGCGGGTATCTCGCCGAGACGGAGCCGGGACTCAGCCTGCGGCTCGGGACGGTGGCGCGCCGCGAGGACGTAGCCGACATCGGCGTGGACACGGCGGCGCTGGCCGATCACGTTGCCGGCTACGAGCCGGACGAGCGCCAGCACGTCGGCGGCTACTTCGACTTCGAGGTGAGCGGCCTGTCCGAGGCGGGGTCGAGCGTGACGGTGATCCTGCCGGTGAGCGAGGCGATTCCCGAGGCGGCGGTGTACCGCAAGCTCGACGAGCGCGGGCGCTGGTTCACCTTCGTGGAGGACGACGCCAACCGCCTCGCCTCCGCGCCGGGCGAGGCGGGGTACTGCCCGCCGGCCGGCGACGAGGCCTACACACCGGGACTCACGGCCGGGCACTGGTGCGTGGCCCTCACCCTCGAGGACGGCGGCCCAAACGACGCCGACCGGGCGGCCGACCGCCGGGTGAGCGACCCCGGTGGCGTGGCGACGACCGCCGGCGAGGGCGGCGACGAGGACGAAGGGGGGGCAGGCGACGACAATGGCGGCGGTGGTGGTGCCGCCGGGCCGGCGGCGCTCGTGCTGCTCCTGCTGATGCTCGTCGCCGGTCGCTGGAGACCGGCGCGCGGCGGCTGGCGGTAACGGCAGCCGCCCACGGGGCATGGCCCGTCGCCGTCCGGGCAGTGCGCTGGCGGACGCCGGCGCGCACCGCGCCTGCCCTTCTGGACGCGACTATTCCCGATTGCCGAGACGGCGACGGGCCGCCCGGCCTCGCCGGCGCTTCGAGTGTGGTGCCTGTGTACCGACCTGTATCCAATAGGGTTCATTTTTGTTTAACTCCGTAATGCGACGTATTCGCATTTTTGTGCGCATCCTGTACATTGTGCATGGTCCCTTCATTTCCGTATCGCTCAAGGAGTATCCACATGCGCCATTGCCAACTTCTCGTCATGCTGGCCCTGCTGCTCGCCGCGCCCATGGCGTTCGCCGCGGACTGCGAGATCACCGTCGAGGCCAATGACTCGATGCAGTACGACACCGACCGCATCGAGGTCAGCAGCGCGTGCGACACTTTCACGGTGACCCTGAAGCACGTGGGAAGCCTCTCCCGCGAAGCCATGGGCCACAACTGGGTGCTCACCGAAACCGCCGACAAGCAGGCGGTGGTTGACGCCGGCGCTGCGGCCGGTCTGGAGAAGGGTTACCTCGAGCCCGGCGACGAGCGCGTCATCGCTGCCACCGATCTCATCGGCGGCGGTGAGCAGACGTCCGTTACCTTCGATGTTTCGCAGCTCGAGCAGGGCGGCGATTACACCTTCTTCTGCTCCTACCCCGGGCACTGGGCGGTGATGACCGGCGAGCTGACCCTCGTCGACTGATTTCGGCGGCCGGGTGCAGCCCCGGCCGTGTTGTCTGTCGTTCGACGCGATCTCGCTCGAGCGTGGTCGTGTTTGCTGCCGGGCACGATACCGGCGGACATCCCCGTGAAATCTTCCGTCCGTAGCTTGGCGCACGCGATCCCGTGCCCGGCCGGATGGGGAATGCCCCTGCCGGGCGAGAACAACCATTCACCCGTGCAGGAGCAGCCCATGACGTATCGATCGCTGGTCCACGGCGCGCTCGGCCTGACGTTGCTGGCCGGCAGCGCTGTTGCCCATGCGCAAGCCGGCGCTTACTTCGAGCGTGTCGCGACCTACCCCGTGTACGAAAATCTCGGGAGCGACGCCGACACCCGGACCGAGACGGCCGCCGAGATCATCACCGCCACCGACGACGGCCGGATACTTGTCTACACCGACAGCCCCGGTGAAGCGGTAGGGTTCATCGACCTCTCCGACCCCGCCCGTCCCCGCGGTGACGGCCGCATCGCCCTCGACGGCGAACCCACGTCTACGGCCGTTGCCGGCGCGTACGCCCTGGTCGCCGTGAACACTTCCGGGTCCTTTACCGAGCCGGACGGTCACCTGGCGGCCATCTCGCTGGAGACGCGGGAGGTGACTGCCACCTGTGCCCTGGGCGGGCAGCCCGACAGCGTCGCGGTGAGCCCGGACGGGCGCTACGCCGCCGTGGCGCTGGAAAACGAACGCGACGAAACCCACCGCGGCGGCGCGCTGCCACAGTTGCCGGCCGGCGAGCTCGCGGTCTTCGAGCTCGGCAGCGACGGCACGCCGGCCAATTGCGATTCCGTGCACCGCGTGGACCTCGCCGGCCTCGCCGCGGTGGCACCGACGGACCCAGAGCCGGAGTTCGTGGATATCAACGCTGCCAACGAGGCGGTGGTGACCCTCCAGGAGAATAACCACCTGGTCATCGTCGACCTGGAGAGCCGGGAGATCGTCACCGACTTCTCCGCCGGCACTGCCGGGCTCGCGGACGTGGACGCCAACGACGACGGTGTGATTGCCGGTGTGAACGCGCCCGCCGGCCTGCGCCGCGAGCCCGATGCCGTGCGCTGGCTGGACAACGAGCGATTCGTCACCGCTGACGAAGGCGACTATCGCGGCGGGTCCCGCGGGTTCACCGTCTTCCGCCGCGACGGCACCATCGCCTACACCGCCGGCGCGCGCATGGAGCATCTCGCCATGCGCACCGGGCACTACCCCCTCGCGCGGGCGGCGAAGAAAGGCGTCGAGCCCGAGGGCGTGGAGATCGCGAGCTTCGGCGATGAGCGGCTCGTCTTCGTCAACGCCGAGCGCGCCAACTTCGTCGGCGTCTATCGCGACAACGGACCGGGCACCGCGCCCAGCTACCGCCAGATGCTGCCCACCAGCGTGGGGCCGGAGGGCACCGTCGCCATCCCCGGACGCGGTCTGCTCGTGGTCGCCACCGAAGAGGACATGCCGGAGGAGGGCGTGCGCGCCACCGTTCAGGTCTTCGAGCGCTCGGCGGATCGGCCGGCCTACCCCATGCTGGTCGCCGGGACTGAGGACGCCACCGGCACGCCTATCGGCTGGGGGGCCCTGTCCGGCATGGTCGCCGACGCCCGCGATCCGGGCACGGCCTACGCCGTGAACGACAACTTCTACGGCGAGTCACGAATCTACACCCTCGACCTCAATGCTGAGCCCGCCCGCATCACCGGCTACCGTACGCTCACCCGCGACGGTGAGCCCGCCGCCTACGACCTGGAAGGCATCGCCCGGCGCGAGGGCGGCGGCTTCTGGCTCGTCTCCGAGGGCGATCCGGAGGAGGGCGTGCGCAACCTGCTCATCGAGGCGGACAGTGAAGGCCGCGTGCGCCGGGAGATAGCGCTGCCGGTGGCGGTGCAGGCACAGGCCATCGGCAACGGCTTCGAGGGCGTGGCGAGTTGGCCGTCGGCGGACGGCGAGCGCGTGATCGTCGCCTTCCAGCGCTCCTGGAAAGACGATCCGGCCCACCACGCCAAGCTCGGCATCTACGACCCCGCGACCGCCGCCTGGACCTTCGTTCACTATCCGTTGGACGAACCGCACTCGGAGCGCGGCGGCTGGGTGGGGCTCTCCGAGATCACCCATGTCGACGGCTCACGCTTCACCCTCATCGAGCGGGACAACCAGCCCGGTGCCTACGCCGCGCACAAGGTGCTCACCACCATCGACCTCGCCGACGTCGAGCCTCGCCCCGCCGGCGCGGACCTGCCGGTGGTGGACAAGCACGTCGCGGTGGATCTGCTGGAGCGCCAGCGCGCGCGCAACGGCTGGATCGCCGACAAGCCCGAAGGCCTCGCCCTGACCCGCGACGGCGTGCTGCACCTCGTCGTCGACAACGACGGCGTCCAGGACGCTCCCGGCGAGACCCAGCTCCTCGAGGTGGGCACCCGCGACGACCTCTGAGAGCGACGGTGACCCATGCCCGGCGGATACGGCGACGCGCCGTATCCGCCGGAAATCACCTGCCGTATGGCGCCCCGATTCCCGCCCTTGCTAACCTCCCCGTAACCCGGTGGCTGAAAAGCGTTCCGTTTCGCTCTTTAAAAACAGGTGCATACGCTAAAGTGTGTTCCCCGCACACGCGGGGATGAACCGTACTCGGGGCCCAGCATCTTCTGGGCGTCCTCGTGTTCCCCGCACACGCGGGGCTGGTCCAGGGTGCAGGAACGGCAATGCGCCAAAGCCGCTGGCTATCGCCTGTCCCGGTGGATTTGCGTACCGCCTTTGCCCTCGAGGACGGAAAGGGCGTCGCGGAGACGCCCGATGCCGGCGATACCGCCGGACTCAGCAAAGTCGCAGGCCGCGCGCACCTTGGGGGCCATCGAGCCTTCCGCCAGCTCCAGCGCGCCCGCCTCGGCAGTTGAGAGCCGGTCGAGCCGCTTTGCCTCGGCCCCGCCGAAATCGCGGTAGACTCCGTCGACATCGGTCAGCATCAGCAGTGCGTCCGCGCCGAGCTGCCGCGCAAGCAGGGCGCTGGCGGCGTCCTTGTCGATCACGGCCTCGATGCCGACCAGGCTGCCGTCTTCTCGGCGGACGACGGGGATACCGCCGCCGCCCGTGCAGATCACGATCACCCTCTGGTCCAGGAGCAGCTGCAGCACGCGGAGGTCGGGGATCTCTACCGGCCTGGGCGAGGGCACGACGCGCCGCCACTTGTCGCCGTCCGGGGCGATCGACCAGCCGGCGGCCTGCGCGCGCGCTTCCGCCTCGTCCCGGTCGTAGACCGGCCCGACGAACTTGGTCGGTCTGGCGAACGCGGGGTCATGGCCGTCGACGACGACCTGCGTCAGCAGCGTCGCGACCGGCCTGTCGTGACCCAGGATGTTCTCCAGCTCCTGTTCGATCATGTAGCCGATCATGCCCTCGGTCTCGGCCCCGAGCACGTCCAGGGGATAGGCCTCGTCCGGCTTGTAGGCGGCACCCTGCAGGGCGAGCAGGCCCACCTGCGGCCCATTGCCGTGGGTGACGACGAGGTCGTGACCCGCCCGGACGATACCGGCCAGTGCCTCGGCGGCGTGGCGAACGTTGGCGCGCTGGACCTCCGCGGTCAGTGGCTCGCCGCGTTCGAGCAGGGCATTGCCGCCCAGAGCCGTAACCACCAGCATGCTCAGCTCCCCAGCGTGGCCACGAGAACGGCCTTGATGGTGTGCATCCGATTCTCCGCCTGATCGAAGACGATCGAGGCCGGGCTCTCGAATACCTCCTCGGTCACCTCCAGCGCATTCAAGCCGAATTCCTTTTCGATATCCGCGCCGACGGTGGTATCGGTGTTATGGAATGCCGGCAGGCAGTGCATGAAACGCACCCGCGGGTTGCCGGTCCGGCGCAGGACATCGGTAGTCACCTGGTAGGGCGAGAGCAGCTCGATGCGCTCGGCCCATTTCTCCTTCGGCTCGCCCATGGACAGCCACACGTCCGTGTAGATGAAGTCCGCGCCCTCGACCGCCTCGTCCACGCTCTCGGTGACGGTGATGCGCGCACCGCTCTCGGCGGCCAGTGCCTGGGCCTCCGCCTGGATGTCGTCGTCCGGCCAGCACGCCTTCGGAGCGCACAGCCGCACGTCCATGCCCATCTTGGCGCCGCCGATGAGCAGGCTGTCGCCCATGTTGTTGCCGGCGTCGCCGAGGAAGGCGTAACTAACCTCGCGCAACGGTTTCTCGGCGTGTTCCTGCATGGTCAGGAAATCGGCGAGTATCTGCGTAGGGTGGAATTCGTCGGTCAGCCCATTGTAGACGGGCACCCCCGCGTGGGCCGCCAGCGTTTGCACGACCTTCTGGCCGAAGCCGCGGTACTCGATCGCGTCGTAAACGCGGCCGAGCACCCGCGCGGTGTCCTTCACAGACTCCTTGCTGCCGAGGTGGGTGCCCGTCGGCCCCAGGTAGGTGACGCGTGCGCCCTGGTCGTAGGCCGCGACCTCGAAGCCCACCCGGGTGCGTGTGGAGTTCTTCTCGAAAATCAGGGCGATGTCCTTGCCCTGCAGGTTCGCCACCTCGGTGCCGGCGTACTTCGCTGTCTTGAGATCGGCGGCCAGCTTCAGGAGGAAGGCGATCTCCTTTTGCGAATAGTCGCGCAGGGTCAGGAAGTGGCGGTTCTTCAGGTTGAATGCCATGGTTCGGTCCTCGCTTTTCAGGCCGGGTCGCGCGCGGTGGGGCAACTCATGCAGTGGCCGCCGCCGCGGCCGCGGCCGAGCTCGGCGCCGGGGATCGCCAGGACCTCGACGCCGGCCGCCTTCAGCGCGGCGTTGGTGTCGTCGTTGCGGTCGTAGCCGATCACCACGCCCGGGCGCAGCGCCAGGACGTTGTTGCCGTCGTTCCACTGCTCACGGGCGCGTTCCTCCTCGGTCTCGCCGCCGGTCGGTACGATCTGGAGGCGTTTGTAGCCCAGTACCTCGGCGACGATCTCGAAGATCGGCCTGGGATCGTGGCGGAAGTCGAGCGGCTTGTCCCCCTCGCCCGGACGGATGTCGTAGCACACGAGCTCGTCGGCAACCTCCTTGAAGGTGGTGACCACGTCGCCGCCGCACAGCGTGAAGATCGTGTCCAGGTGCATCGATGCCCGCGAGCGCGGGATCTTGAAGGCCAGCACGCGCTGTGCCGTCCCGGAGGCGAACAGCGAGATCGCGAGCTGGCCCACTGCCTGCGGCGAGGAGCGCTCGCCCATGCCCACGAGCACGGTGGCGTCGCCCACCGGCATTATGTCGCCGCCCTCCAGGGTCGCCAGCCCGTGCTCGCGCGTCGGGTCGCCCCAGTGGATGTTCACCCTGCCGGCGAAGGTCGGGTGATACCGGTAGATCGCCGTGTTGATCAGCGTCTCCGGGCGGCGGGCCGCCCAGTACATCGGGTTCACCGTCACGCCATCGTAGATCCAGGCGCTGTTGTCCCGGGTGAACAACGCGTTGGGCAGTGGCGGCAGGATGAATCCGTGATGACCGAGGTAATTGCCGAACAGCCCCGTCAGCTCGAACGGCACCTCGTCGACCGTGAGCCCGCCGAGTAGGTGTTCGGCGAGCCGGGTGCTCGGCAGCTCGTCGAACCACGCGCGCAGCTCGGAGAGTGCACCGACGCCGATGTGGTCGACGGTGACGCGGTGATCGAGCACCCATGTCCGCGCCTCGGGGATGTCGAGGGTCTCCGCGAGCAGGTCGTTGACGTCGAGGACCTCGATTCCCTCGTCACGCATGGTGCTGGAGAAGACGTCGTGATCCTTCTGTGCCTGCTTGACCCAGAAGACGTCGTCGAAGAGCAGCTCGTCGCAGTTCGAGGGCGTCAGGCGGCGATGGGCGAGGCCCGGGCGGCACACGACGACCTGCCGGAGCGTGCCGGTTTCCGAGTGAACGCCGAGAGTCGGTGCGGGCATATCGATTTCCTTTTCGGTGAGGGCCTAGATCATCGTGCCGACGCTGAGTGCGATCGTGATGAAGATCGTGAGTAACAGCAGCAGCGGCCAGATGAAGGCGATCCAGCGGTGATAGGGCACGCGCCCGATGGTGAGGCCGCCGATCACCACGGCGAAGGTCGGGTTGATCAGATTCACGAGTCCGCTCGCGGACTGGTAGGCGGTGACCACGAGTTCCCGACCGACCCCGGCGAAGTCCGAGAGCGGCGCCAGGATCGGCATCGACAGCACCGCCAGCCCGGAGGAGGACGGCACGAAGAAACTCATGGCCGCCTCGATCCAGAACATCAGGTTGATGAAGGCGAGTTCGCCGAGGCCGCCCAGTGACGCCGCGGCGCTGTGCAGGATCGTGTCGGCGATCAGGCCCTTGTTCATGATGACGACGATTCCGCGCGCGAGACCCACTACCAGGGCGACGCCCAGCAGGTCGCGGGCGCCGTCGACGAAACGGCTCGTGAGCTCCTTCTCGCCCATCCGGGCGACGATGCCGATGACGATCGCCGAGCCGAAGAACAGCGCGCCCATTCGCGCCATCCACCAGCCCTGTGAGGATACCCCCCAGATCATCACGGCAAAGGTGAGGCCGAACAGCACCAGGACGATCGACTGGGTGGCGGTGAGCGTCGATGAGTGGGTCTGCTCGTCGTCACCCCCGAGGAAGTATGCCTTGTGCGCGGCGTGCTGCTTGGCAACGACGGAGCGCGACGGGTCGGTTTTCACGCGCTGTGCATAGGCCATCACGTAGCCGATGCACAGTGCCAGCCCGCCCAGCAGGATGACGAAACGCAGCACGATGCCCTTCGTGAACGGGATCGAGGCCGCGTTGGCGGCGATCACGGTCGCGAACGGGTTGATGGTCGAGCCAAGCACGCCGATGCCGGCGCCGATCAGGATGACGGCGACCGCCGTGATCGTGTCGTAACCCGCGGTGAGCATGACCGGGAGCAGGATGCTGTAGAAGGCGAGTGTCTCCTCGGCCATGCCGTACGTCGTGCCGCCGATGGCGAACAGGGTCATGAGTATGGGGATCATCCATATCTCGTGGCCCTCGAGCTTGCGCATGGCTTCGCGTATGCCGGTGTCGACGGCGCCGGTGCCGTTGACGACCCCGAGAAATCCCCCCAGGAACAGCACGAACAGCGCCACGTCAATGGCGTTCGCCGCATAGCTGTCCGGGTCATAGAAGCCGGCGATGGGCGCCAGCATGACGTCGACGAAGCCCTGCGGGTTCGGTTCGACAGCCTGGTAAGTGCCGGGGACGGCGACTTCCCGGCCGACGGCCTCGTTCATCGTTCGTTCGTATTCGCCCGTGGGGATGATCCAGGTGAGTGCGGCGACGAAAACGATGAGGAGGAACAAAACGGTGTAGGCGGTCGGGAAACGGGTGGCGAGATCCGGATCCTTCTGCGCCTGGGGCCTGGAGTCGGCAGACACGGCACATCTCCTTGTTGCGACGCTCGTGCTGCGCCGTAACCGTTGTGGAAGCCGCAGGACGTCGTGCATTCGAAGCCAACACTAGGCCGGACGAGCGCCTGTCCACGTTGATGCGCGTCAAGTTGTTAGCAATCTACCGATGACTTCATGATGTGGCTGTGCGCTCCTGCGGGGAACACCGCATGGCTGCGGAACAAGCGCGGGACTCCGGGAAAGTCGAGGCGGTTCAGGTTCCCTGTTGATTGGGAGCGTGATTCCTTCTGGGAGACGGCGGTCTGCGACGCGCGATGAGCGCTGGTGTTGCGGCAGCGCGCGGGGAGAGAGTGATCTGGGTGACAAAGAAACGCGTGAACGCTACGCGCCGGGTGCAGCCGGTGTCGCGACCTTGAGTAACAACACTGTCAGCCGATAGCGGCCACGGACTGTTCGACCCAGCCGTAGGCGATGCGCTCTTGTTCCAGGCGCAGCCGTTCGCCGAGCACATCGGCCTTGAGCTGCTCGAACAGTGCCTGCTCGCGTCCGGTGAGGCGGGTGAGGGTGCCGAGGTGGCGCTTGTCGGCGGGCTCTCCGACGCAGAGGTCGCGGTGGCGGTCGAGCGTGGCGCGGTCCATGAGCAGCGAATGCGCATGCGGCAGGTGTGCGCGCAGCCGGTCGAGCATGGCGAAGCCGTGGGTGTCGATGTCGCCCCAGTACCACACCGGCGCTTCGCGCAGCCACGGGATGTCGGCGAGTTGCTCGAGGCTGTAGCCCAGGCCGAAGATCACCATGCCGCCGGCCACGGCCGGGAAGGTGAGGCCGTTGATCTCGTTCTCGGTGATGAATACCTGTCGCACCGGGAGCCTCAGGCGTGCGAGCTCGGTACCGGGCACGGTGAGGTCGGTGAGGCCGTGGATGGCGAGGGCCGGGTCGAGCAGGCGGAAGCGTACCCGGGCAGGCTTGTCGCGCAGTCCGTAGCGGCGGTTGAAGCCGCGCTTGCCTGTGGCGTTTGCGTCGATGGCGTCGGCGGGCAGGACACTGTCCAGTAGCTCGCCGAGCAGCCCGCGGCGGGCCTCGATGAATTTGGTGTCCACGCCCGGGATGTCCAGGGCGCGCAGGTAGCGGCCGGGTCGGGGGTGCGCGCGGAACCACTCGAGCACGGCGAGTATCCGTGGCCAGTCTTCGGCATGTTCGAGCGCGGTGAGTGGGCGCGCAATGAGCCACTCCCGCAGTGCCGGTAGCCGCGCCAGGGTTCCGGCGGCGAGAGCGTCGAAGCGTTCCGCCGCGCGGGTCTCGCCGAGCAGGCGCAGGGCGTCGGCTTCGGTGGGCACGATGAAGGCGGCGGGCAGGTCGTTGGCGCCGAGGGTGCGGTGGTTGGTTCGCCGCCACTCGATGTCGAAGCCGTAGTCCCGGCGTTCGCGACTGTCGGCGCGCAGCCGCGCCACCCACTCGCCGACGGCCTCGAACTCGGCGCCGAGCTCGCGGGCGGTCGGCCCGCGGCAGGGGATGCGCAACGGAAACAGTGACTCGCCGCGCAGGCGGGCGGCGAGCAGCTCGCCGCGGTCCCAGTGCCGCCGCAGGGTGCGGCGCACGCGCCCGCCGTCGCTCCAGCTCATCCGCCGGCGCGGCGCTGACGGGCCTCGCGCTCGGCGCGGTATTCCTCGATGCTGAGGTTGCGCAGCAGCGAGCGGCGTCCGCCCTCGTTGTGCACGAAGCCCACGCTCGCCACGTAGGGCTCGATGATGTGGATCTTCTGCAGTGGTGTGATCACCAGCAGCTGCAGGTTGAGCCGCTTGAATAGCGCCAGCCCGTAGCGTGCCGATTCATCCGAGCCGCGGCCGAAGGCTTCGTCGATGACCACGAAGCGGAACGAGCGCGAGCGGGTCTCGCCCCACTCCAGGCCGAACTGGTAGGCGAGGCTCGCGGCGAGCACGGTGTAGGCGAGCTTCTCCTTCTGACCGCCGGACTTGCCGCCGGAGTCGGTGTAGTGCTCGTATTCGGCGTCGTCCTCGCGCCAGCGCTCGGAGGCGGAAAAGGTGAACCAGTTGCGCACGTCGGTGACCTTGCGTGTCCATCGCCGGTCGAGCTCGGTGGTGCCCTCGCGGCCCTGAAAGCGCTCGATGATGGCCTTGACCTGGAGAAACCGCGCTTCGGCCTGTTCGTCGCTTTCCTCCTCGGCGCCGACGGCGTGCTCGGTGCAGGCACGCAGCTCCTGGCGGAAGTCGCGGATCTCGGCATCCGTGGCGGGCTCGGCGACGAGATGGATGTAGCGCCCCGGGTTGTAGTCGATGTCGTGCAGCGAGCGGTTGATGGTGTCGATGCGCTCCTGAATGGTCTGGCGCTGGTTGTTGAGCTGGGTGTTGAACGCCGCGATCTCGCGCACGGCGTTTTCCTTGAGCAGCGCGCGGAAACGCGCCTCGAAGCGCGGCAGGTCGTCGCTGCGCAACCGTTCCAGCAAGGCGCGGAAGTCGCCGGCGGCATCGAGGCTGGCGTCCATCTCGGCGGCATCCGTGGGGTAGTCCCGCAGGAATCGCTGCATGGCCGAGATGACGCGGTCGCGCACGCGTTCGCCGTGCTTGAGCTCGGCGTCGATGCGTGCCTGCAGCCACCCGCGCATGTCGCGTTCGCGGTTGTCGCAGGATTCCACGGTCAGCGTGCGTTCCCCGAGAGCGTCTTCGCGCATGGCCGCGAGCTGCGGGAAGATGTTCGTGCGGGTTTCCTCGCTGGCACCGTCGCGCTGCTCCCGCGCGGCATCGAGCGCCTCGACGGCGTTCTCGCGCTTTTGCTCGGCCTTGGCGCGCAGCCTCTTGTGCTCGTCGAGCGCGGCATCGGTTTCCGCTAGCCGGGCCTCGAGGGCGGTGAGCTGCTCCTGGAGCACCCGCAGCTGGTCGGACGCGGCCTCGAGCTGCGCGCGCTCGGATTCCAGTGCCTCGATGCGGCTTGCGAGCGGGCGCCAGTCTAGTTGCTCGAAACGCTCGAACACGGAGAGCTTGCCGACACTCTCCAGCTGCTCCCCGATCCCGGTGAGTCGTTGCTGGCAGCGGCCGATGGATTGCCCGAGATCGGCCATGCGGCTGGCGAGATCTTCGGCCTGCTTCTCCAGCGCCGCGATCTTGGCCTCGTTGCTCCACCCGAGAATGTAGCGCGAGCGGTCGTCGATGCGGTGACGGTCGTCCTTCTCGTGGCGCATGCCACCGGACTTGATCTGGCCGCTGCGGGTGATCGCCCGCTCCTCGCGGCGGAAGCGCTCCATGTCCGTGCAGCAGGTGTAATCGAAGCGGCGCACGAGCTCCGCTTCCAGCCAGGCGTAGAAACCGGAGTCCGGCTTGATGGTGAGCCGGCGGACCAGCGAGTCCGCGCCGACGTCCGCCACCGGGGCCGGGCGGGCATCGCGCACCCGGTAGTAGACCAGCCGGCCGCCGAGGTGCGTGCGGTCCACCCATTGCGCTACCTCGGCGTAGGCGCTGTCCGGTACCAGCAACGACAGGCCGAAGCCGTGCAGCAGGCGCTCGATGGCGCCTTCCCAGTCACGGGCGTCGTCGCGGACCTGGATGAGCTCGCCGGCGAACGGCAGATCGGCCTCATCCAGTGACAGGGCCTCGCACAGCGCCTCGCGAATGGCGAGCATGCGGCTCGGCAGGTTGGAGCGTCGCTGGCGCAGGGATTCGAGCTCGGTGGTGACCTCGGTGTGTTGCTCGCGCAGCTTCGCGAAGGCGACCTCGTGCTCGCGGCGCTCGCCCTCGACCGCGTCGCGTTCGGATTCGAGTGCTTCGCGGCGTGTGCTGAGCGCTTCCCGGTTCGCGAGGAAGGTGTCGGCGTCATGCGCTTCGGGGAGTTCCAGCGCGGCGGCGACGGCGTTGTACCGGCGGGCGTAGCCGTGGCGCTCGTCGCGCTCGGCGCGGGTGCGTTCGATCGCCGCCTTGAGCTCTTCGATGCGGTCGCCGCCGTGCTCGGCGATGGCCTGGCGCAGGCGGTCGCGCTCGCCCTGCTGCTCGCCGCGGTTGCCCGTGAGCGCATCGATACGCGCGCCAAGGCGGTGGTGTTCGCTGTCCAGGTTGGCGAGCCGCTGCTCCAGGAGCTCGGCTTTCAACTCCGCGAACCACGGGCTGAGCGCCTCGCGGCAGGCCGTCAGGGTCTGCGTTTTCGCGGTGCTCTCGGCGTGGGCGTCGGCGTCGGCTACCAGCGGCGTCAGCGCCTCGATCTGCCGGCGTGCCCGGACCACTGCCTCGTGCGCGCGGTAGAGATCGTTGAAGTGGTTGATGAGCTGTTCGATGCGGGCTTCCACCGGGAAGGCCTCGAGCATGTGCGCGCGCACGAACTCCGTGAGGTTGCCCACGGACTTCATGGACACGGTCTGGTTGAATAGCTCCAGCGCTTGTTCGGTGTCGATGCCAAAGCGCCGCCGAAAGGCCGCGCCGTAGGGCGGGAAACTGTCGTGGAGCTCCACGTGGTCGCTGTCACGCAGGCGCTTGCGCAGGTTCTTGAGGTCGCGGCCGAAGTCGGCGAAGTCACGGGCGATGGTCAGCGCCCCGTCGGCGACCACGTAGAAGCGCGCCGGCTGGCCGCGCGTCTCCTTCATCCAGAACACCTGGGCGAGGGTGACGTGCTGATCGAAGCCCTCGTTGTAGAAGTGCGCGAGCAGTACGCTGTAGCTGTTGTAGTCGCGCAGTGCCACCGACTGCGCGGCCAGCCCCTCGTCGCTGCGCTCGCTCTTGTAGTGGCCGAGCACGTAGGAGCGCAGGCTGCGCTCGCGGGCCTCGGCACCGGCGGCCTTGTTGTACGTGATCCGCTGGGCGGGGACGAGCAACGTGGTGACGGCATCCACCAGCGTCGACTTGCCGGAGCCGATATCCCCGGTGAGCAGCGTATTGTCGCCGCCGGCCTCGAGCGTCCAGACCTGACGGTCGAACGTGCCCCAGTTGAGCACCTCCAGGCGCTGCAGGCGGAATCCGGCGCGCTCGTCGCTGGGGGCGAAATCCAGCAGACCGCTCTGGGCTGTGGCGCTCATGCCTCGTGTGCCTCCCCGCCGTCGCTGCCGTCGATAAGCTCGCGATAGTTGCGCAGGTTGGTCTCCAGTTCACCGAGCCACTGGGCGTCGACGAAGGCCTTCAGGATACGGCGCACCTCGAAACGCTGGGCATCGCCGCGCAGCCGGCGCAGAAAGCCCAGCTCCACGGTGCGGTTGATGTGATTGTCGATGCGGTCCATCAGCCGTGCCTCGTTGGCGGTCTCCGGCAGGAAGAGCCGGATCATGTCGACGATCTGCTCGCGGGTGACGATCAGCCGTGAATCGCCGCCGGTGGCGTCGTGCTCGGCGAGCTTCTTGCGCAGCAATGCGAGCAACAGGCTCACCGGGTAGCTCAGTTGCCGGCGGGGCACCAGACGCGGTGGCGGTGTTTCGCCGGTGTTATCGTCATCGCGCTGACGCAGATAGGCGTAGCCTTCGGACTCGTCGAGCACCAGCTCGAGCCCGAGCACCGCGATGTAGTCGCGCACCCGTGCCTGCAGGCGCAACAGATCCTGCCACAGCGAGGGGTTGTCCTCCTGGTGGATGACGCCCCTGCACAGGTTGACGACCACTGGCGAGAGGGCGGGTTCGGCGGTTTCGTGTTCCATGGCTGCGATTGTCTGTCAGTGAAGACGGGCGGTCCATCGCACGAATGATCGTTGGCCGTCCTATCGGCCGAATATGACAAGCGGCGCGTGAGCGCGGCGGGTGCGCCCGTCGGTGTCCGTCCACTCGACAGGGATTCGGCGGTTGTCGTCGATCACAGCAGCCTCGTCGTCGGCGGCGAGGCTGAGGTAGGTCACCAGCTCCGCGAGTCCGAGCTCGAGCGGGTGTTCGGTGAGCAGCTCCGGCAGCGTGATCTGATCGCGCGTCTGCAGCGCCCGGCGGATGCGTGCGCTGAGCGCGGCACGGTCCACGTAGACCTGCTCGAACAGGGCGTCCGTAGGGATGTCGGCATCCCCTTCGTCGACGGCGGACTGCTCGATGACCGGTTTCAACGGCGGCGAGTACAGCGGCCGGTCCATGGCCAGCTCCATCCGCGGCGCGGGCTCGTCCAGGTGCATGAACGTGCCCCTGGGCAGGTGCTCGCGTACCGCCAGGGCGTGATGCTCCACCTCGCGCAGCAGCGTCATGATCCGGCGGTTTTCGAGCCACGCCTGGTCGTCGAGATAGCGGCGCAGCTGCTCGGACAGCCGCGCGACGGTGCGCTGCGCCACCTCGCCGGCATCGAGCCAGTCGTAGTGCACGCGCCGCAGCCGCGGGTCCGGTTCGAGCTCGCGGACTGCCGGCAGGCCCAGGGCATAGTCCAGGCGCTCGCCCAGCTCCTCCTGGCGGGACGGCGACATGAGGAAATCCCAGAACCCCCGGAAGCTCTTGCCCTGGTCGGAGTCGGCGATGGCGTCGCGCTCGCCGAAGATTTCCTCGAGCAGCTCGCCCTTGCCGCCCTCCCAGGTGGCGATGCGTTCGCGCACGCTGCGGTCGAGGTCGCGGAAATTCTGCTCGACCTGCCGGAAGTCGCCGAGCAGCCCGCGAGCGGTATCGGCGATCTGCAGGAAACGCTCGCGTACCCGGGTGGCGTCCATGAACTCGAGCTCGCCGGCGCGCACCCGCGCGATCTCCGCGTCGATCGAGGCCTTGCGTCGTTCGAGCTCGTCGATGCGCACCTGGGGATCGGTTTCCGTGCCCTCGACGAGCTCGCGCAGCAGCTCGAAGACCGTGAGCAGGCGCGACTCCGTACCCACGAAGTGCTGCTCGGCGTCCAGACCGGCGAGCCATTCGACGGCGCGCTCGGCCGCGGGCGTCAGGTCGAAATGGGCCTCGTCGCTGTCGTCCGGGTAGTAGCGCCGCAGCCAGCCGCGCTCGTCCGCCGCCCAATCGGCGAGATACTCGGCCGCCGGCTTGGGGAAGCTATCCGCTCCGTGGGCGGCGCGCACGTGGTAGAGCTGATCCTCGAGCTTTGCCGTCAGTTCGCTCTCGGCGAGGGCACGCACGTTGGATCCGACGAACGTCGCGTAGAGGAAACTGGCGATAAGCGGTGCGTGATCGGCGAGCAGGAGCCGCCAAGCGGGATGGGATCGGCGCAGGATGGATAGGCGGTCGTATTCCATGGCGATTTCCGGGTGTCCGACGGCCCATGGTAGGGCAGCTGCTGGTTAATGCCCAGCGCCGTCCACGACCGCCGAGCGTGCATTGCCCCAGGGCAGGCGCCCCATGGTTGCCGGATACGAGGCCCTGCTACGTTCCCCGGGGAGCCTGTAGCCACGGCGTCTGCGGATTCGCTTTTTGAAAACAGGCGCATACGCTAAGCGTGTTCCCCGCGGACGCGGGGACTCGATGGCGTTGATCACATAGTCGCCCGGTAGTGCCGGTACCGTCGCCTGCCGCACGCTGAACGCCCCGCGATGCCCGGCCACGCCTCGCTTCCACGCAACCCTTTCACCCGCAACCGAATTTCCCGTGTAGTCGGGCGGTTAGCTTGCCTACATCGGCCAACTTGGCGAGAATTACGCGCCTGATCGGGCCGGTTGTCTCCAGGCCGGCCCGCGGAACCGCCGCTAGCCAATCCGGGAGACGTCACCGCATGCCTGCTCGCCGTGAACTCGCCAACGCGATCCGCGCCCTGGCCATGGACGCTGTCCAGCGGGCCCAGTCCGGGCATCCGGGCGCGCCCATGGGGAT
>NZ_JBNAZM010000051.1:0-31929 GCF_051195215.1 Arhodomonas sp. AD133
CGGCGCGCCTCGCGCCTTGCCCCATCGGCGCACAGACCGGCTGACGCATGACAATACTTCTGAGAAGATTAGTATGCCCAGAAATGCCGGCTTTTGACGGTGAGGCTTTCGGCCTTCACGAACTCGTTTCGGTGGGTGAACTCGATGGGGCATCGTCGGCGATCAGGTTCATCACCAGGCGCACCATCAGATCCTTGGCCTGAGGGGCGCTCTCGGCGATCAGCAGGGTGAGTGCGGTGAGACCCTGTTCGTTGAGAGTCAGACGCATGCCCTCCTGACGTAGGTAGAGCAGGAACAGAAAAGCACCGGAACGTTTGTTGCCGTCCGCAAACGGATGATTCTTGATAACGAAGTACAGTAAATGAGCGGCCCGTTCCTCCCGCGTCTTGTAAAGCGCCTCGCCGAACATGCTCTGTTCGAGGTTACCGAGAATCGAGGCCAATCCGTCGCCCCGGTCGCGGGCAAACAATTCCGTCGCTTCACCGCGCTCACGCAGCTCCGCGGCCAGCGCATCCAGCGCCCGGCGAGCCTCGAGTTCCTCAAGGACACCCCTCGCCGGTCGCGCTCCCGCCGGCAAGCCCAGTTCGCCCTCGTCGTAGTCCTGTAGCAGTCGCCACGTGCGGGCGTAACCGAGAATCAGGCCCACGACTTCCTGGCCAATCTCCGAGACCAGGTCCTGCCTGGTCAATGTCTGGCCCAGGAGCTCTACTGCCTGCTCCAACTCACTCAAGCCCCGCTGCGCCAAGCGGTGCTCGTTGAGGCTGTAGCCCTGGGTGAGGTGCTCGCGCAGCACTCGGGTGGCCCACTGACGGAAGCGCACACCTCGCTGGGACTTTACGCGGTAGCCCACCGAGATGATGACATCAAGATTGTAGTGTTCGATCTCCCGCCGAACCTGACGTGTGCCTTCCTGACGAAGTATCCGGAATTTCCGGATAGTTGCCTCTCGCTCCAGCTCGCCTTCCTCGAACACATTGCCGATGTGCTCGCTGATGGTACGCAGGTCCTTCTCGAACAGCTCGGCCATCTGCTTCTGCGTCAACCAGACGGTCTCGCTCTCCAAACGGACTTCCACCTGCTGGGCGTCTTCCTCGAAAATCACGATATCGCTCATACAGCCTCCTTGCTGGGTTGCTGGAAACGGTGAACCAGACCATCGTGGCTCCACACGCACACGGTCTACAACAATTGGCGAGCTCGCCCGTCCCTTTGCGGTTAGCGTCAGCGATAGGGCCGGATCTGGCACAAATCACCATGCACCACGCCGACGGCAGCATGGCGAAGTGGTAGAGCGCTTCGCGCATTGACGCCACGGCGGGCATGTCACACCCCCGCCCCCTGCCTCGTCTCCCTGGGTGAATGCCAACACAACCAGGGAGATGCACCATGCAAAGCCGACTCGACTACTTCGCCGCTGCCCCCAAGACCATGCAGGGCATGGTCGCCTTCGAGCAGCACATCCAGGGCTGCGGGCTGGAGCACAGCCTCATGGAGCTGGTGAAAACCCGTGCCTCGCAGATCAACGGCTGCGCGTACTGCATTCACATGCACACCCGCGATGCGAGGGCTGCGGGCGAAACCGAGGAACGGCTGTACCTGGTGAGCGCCTGGGCGGAATCGCCGCTGTACACGCCCCGGGAACGCGCCGCGCTCGCGTGGACCGACGCGTTGACCCGGATCGCCGAGAGCCACCCCTCGGATGCACTGTACGAGGACGTAAGCGCCCAGTTCACCGAAGAGGAGCTCGTCGCGTTGACGCTCCTCATCGGTGGCATCAACGTCTGGAATCGTATCAACGTGGGCTTCCACGGCGTTCATCCCCACGAACAGACGGATAACGCCGCCATGGCGGAAGGTTAGGGGGCTTCATGGCGGACGACGCTGCGCTCGATTTCGACCGGCATCGCAGCCACCTCACCGGCCTCGCCTACCGGATGCTGGGTTCGGTCGCCGAATCCGAGGACATTGTGCAGAACGCCTACCTGCGCTGGCACGATGTGGATCGCCACACCGTGGACAATCCGAAGGCCTACCTCTCCCGGGTAGTCACACGACTGTGCCTGGACCGCCTCAAGGAAGCCCGGCACCGGCGGGAAACCTACGTGGGCGAATGGCTGCCGGAGCCGGTCGTCGACCGGGCGTCGTCCGCCACCCCGCCGATGGAGGACATGGCGCACGACCTGTCCTTCGCCCTCATGCTCGCGCTCGAGCGGCTCTCGCCGCTCGAACGGGCCGCCTACCTGCTGCACGACATTTTCGATATGAGCTTCGACGAGGTTGCCGCCACGCTCGGGCGCAACACCGCCGCCTGCCGCCAACTAGCGGCGCGCGCCCGCCGTCGGGTGCACGACGGGCGTCCGCGTTTCAGCGTCACCCGGGACGAGGGCGAAGAGATCGCGGAGGCCTTCCTCACCGCCTCCCGCAGCGGCGACACCGCCGGACTGGGGCACCTGCTCGCGGAGGCGGCCACCCTTCACAGCGACGGCGGTGGCCACAAACGCGCGGCGCTGCGGCCCATCGTCGGCGCCGACAAGATCTGCCGCTTCTTCGCCGGCCTCGCCCGCAAGGCCGAAGGCGCCACGCCCCTGTGGCTGAAGCGCCTTACGATCAACGGCCTGCCCGGATGGGTCACCGTCGAGCGCGACGGCACCCTGCAGACCACGGCCGTGGAGGTCGTCGACGGCCGCATCGCCGCCATCTACGTCGTGCGCAACCCCGCGAAGCTCGACCACCTGCTCGACTTCGTGCCCGCGGCGGTGCGCGCCTCCATCGACAACGACTCGCACCGCCTGGGTCAGCGCCGACGCCGCGAAAGCTAACCAGTTAACCAGTTGCACAGGGCTGCTGGGTGGCCGCAGCGGACGCCGGCGCGAGCCGCTCGACCAGGTCCGTGGCGGCCGCGATCGCCTGCGCAATGGACGCGCTGTGGCGCTCGTCGCCGAACTCCTGGTACTCGATGGCGATGGCGTGCTGCTCCGCCACGCCCAGGTAATGGGCGCAGGTGGCGATGTGCGGGTCCAGATGATTCCGGCTCTCGCGCATGCCGCCGGACGCAAAACCGAATTCACCCTTGGCGCTCAGCACCACCAGCTTCTTGCCGGCGAGAATGGGTTCGAGCGGCCAGTCGCCCCGCGCAAGGTCGAACGAAAAGGTGCGGTTCACGCGGATCACCTGATCGAACCAGGCCTTCAGCGCCGCCGGCATACCGTAGTTGTACATGGGCGTGCCGATGACGATCACATCCGCTCGCTCGAGCTCGTCGATCAGCGCTTCGGAGACCGCCAGAACCGCGTTCTGCTCGTCCGTGCGCCGGTGTGCATCGGTGAAGGCCGCCGCGATCCACGCCTCGGAGACGAACGGCGGCGGGTGGGCGCCGACATCGCGGTAAGTGACCTCGGCCTCCGGCTCGAGTCGCTGCCAGTCGGCCACGAAGCGGCTGGAGAGATCCCTGGACAATGAACGCTGCTGTCGCGCGCTCGCATCGATGTGCAATATGGCAGTCATGGGTGTGCTCCCGGTGCGTCAATGAACGACGGCATTGAAGCCCGGGCATGTCACGGGCGACAAACGGTAAATTCTCAGCCGGCGGGTGAATTTTTCTCAGCGGGAGCAGCAATGCGGCGCCTACCACCATTGAATTCGTTACGGGCATTCGAGGCGGCGGCCCGCCATTCGAGCTTCGCCGAAGCGGCCAGGGAATTGTCCGTGACCGCCACCGCCGTCAGTCATCAGATTCGCACGCTGGAGGAGTTCCTGGGCGAACCGCTGTTCCACCGCCAGCCACGCCCGATTTCGCTGACACCCACCGGGGAGCGGATCTACCCAGTGCTGCGCGAAGGCTTCGACCGCTTCGCCACAACCTTCGAGGCACTGCGATCCGACCGTGAAACAGAGTCAGTGAAAGTGACGACCACGCCCGCGTTCGCGAGCCGCTGGTTGCTGCCGCGGCTCGCCAGCCTGAAGGCAGCGGTGGGGCGGATAACCCTGGACGTCCACGCCTCGGAACAACCCGTCGATCTGCGATCCGGCAACGTGGATTTCGCCGTACGGTATACGGATACGCCCCCGGAGACACTGGCGTGTCACGAGCTCTTCCGCGACCGCTACATCCCCGTCTGCAGTCCGTATCGTCTGCCCCGACACGCCGCGAACACGACACCCGGTATGCCGGCAATGGATTCGCTGATTCACTTCGAATGGAAACGCCCGGGGCCACGCGCACCAACCTGGGCACGATGGTTCGAGCACGCACGCGCCCACGGCATTCACACTGAAGCCGGAACGCCGCAACCGGAGCTCGTATTCAGCGAGGAAACCCACGCGATCGAAGCGGCAATCGCCGGCGAGGGCGTGGCGCTCGTCAGTGACGCGCTCGTCGCGCGAGAGCTGGAATCGGGCCTACTCGTGCGTGCCCACGAGCTGTCCCTGGAAGGGTTCGGCTTCTATGCAGTGCACCTGCCCACGTCCCCGCACGTGGCACTGATTGAGGCATTCGTGGCATGGGCGCGCGAGTCGGCCGCGGCAGAGACTCGACCCCCGCGCTGAAACCGTGGCCGGATCCGGAGAACGACAAACCCGGCTCAGCAGCCATCGCCGCCGCTTCCACCTCCACCTCCGGCAGCGCCACCGCCGGAGGCGGCCACGTACAGCCAGTCCATCAGGTGAACGGCAACCGCCAGGGCGGTCGAATCGATAGCGGCGACCCTTGAAACGCAGCACGGTATCGTGGGCATGAAAGGGCCCGCCATCCTCGATGGCCGCCACGCACCGCTGGCGGCGACGGATGGCGGTGGTCGCGTGCGTCCCTGGCAGAAACCCGCGAACCCGGCGGTGTTCCACGGACCCTGACAGCGGCTCGGCGATCAACACTTTGTGCGGGGGCGTCGACGCCCGCTCACGCGACCGGTCTGCGATTGCCGCAAACCGGGGCGATTACCGGCAGCCCGGGACTACCGCGGACCGGCTTCGCGGGGCCGCAGCGTCGAACCGAGCATGCGCCGAAGGGTGGTGTCCGCATCCACGAAGTGGTGCTTGAGCGCGCCGAGCACGTGCAGCGCGAGCACGGTGACGAGCACCCACGGCAAGATCTCGTGGACTTCCTCGCCGAGTTCATGAAACCCCTCGCTCTCGCCAACCAGTGGCGGCAACGCGAACAATCCGAAGAAGCTCGGTGCGTGGCCGGAGGCGGACACCACGAGCCAGCCGGACAGCGGAATGAGCACCAGCAAAGCGATCAGCGTCCATTGCACCAGCGTCGCCACGCGGCCGAAGAGACCGGTGTCGCGCGGCGACCGCCTCGTGTTCGCCACCCGCCAGAGCACACGCACGACGCCGAGAGCGAGCACAGCGATGCCCAGGCCGATATGGACGGGCATCAGCCACTGCTCACCGGCCTCGGAAACAAGCTCACCGCCCCACCCCAGGGCGAGCATGATCGCGATCAAAGCCGCGGTCACCCAGTGAAGCCAACGGGTCACCGAGCCGTAGTGTTCGTTGGTATCGCGCAGTTGCATGGGACGCCTCCGTGGTCTTGTCGGTCCACGGTGATCATCGCGCCGAATTGTGGGCCAAATATGAAGAAACCGTGGAATCACCACGAACTGCCTTGCCCTGCCGCCGCCATCGGGGATACTGGAGCTCCCACGCAACGCGATCACCCGGACCGCCGGACCAGAGGATGCGCAGACCCGGAGTCACCGCCAAGCTGTTTCTTGCGATTCTCGGCGTCACCCTGTCTGTAGTGGTGCTGATGACGCTCGCGGTACAGATCACTTTCCGCGAGGACTTCCTCGACTACCGCCGCGGGCGCGAGCGTGAGCGTTTGGAGGCACTCGCGGGGGTACTGACCGACTACTATCGCGAGGCCGGTGACTGGCAGGCACTGGCGCATCCACCGCGCTGGCGCTATCTCCTCCGCGAGGCGCTCTGGCGGTACGAAGAGGGACGCGATCACGACGGCGAGCGCGAGCGCGACGAGGAGCAGAGCGAACCCTTCGAAGCGCTCCGGGACAGGCACGGACCGCCCGACCACGACGACCGGCCCATGCCGCCGCCGCGATTCGGACCGACGCTGTTGAACGCCTCGGGCGACCATGTCGCCGGACCGACCATGCCCCGGCGCGAGAGCGAGTCCATCGAGATCGTCGTCAATGACGCCACCGCAGGATGGTTGGTGTACGAGCCACCCGGGCGGATCACCAACCGCCTGGCCCTGCACTTCCAGCACGAGCAGTTCGAAACGGCGTGGATGATAGCCGCACTGGTGGTCGTCATTGCCGCTGTGGTCAGCATGCTCCTGGCCCGGAGCTTTCTGGCACCGATAAGGCGTCTGGCACGGGGAACGCGGGCGCTGGCGGCAGGGCACTTCGATACACGCGTCCCCCAGACCCGCCGTGACGAGCTCGGCCAGCTGGCAAGAGACTTCAATCGCCTGGCGGAAACCCTGCAGCGCAACGAGCAGCTGCGCCGGGCCTTCATGGCCGATATGTCCCATGAGCTGCGCACGCCGGTTTCGGTACTGCGCGCCGAGCTGGAAGCGATGGAGGACGGCGTGCGGCCGCTCAACCGTGAATCGCTGGCGACCCTGCAGGGCAGCATCGCCACCCTGACCAAGTTGATCGAGGACCTCTACGAGCTGTCCCTGGCGGACGCCGGGGCGCTCAATTACCGCATGGAGACTCTGGATCTCGGCGCTCTCGCCTGGGAAGCCGCACAGCGCTGGCAGTCAGCTCTGGCGGATGCGGAGCTGGCGCTTGCCACCGATCTGCCCGACCAGCCGGTACTCGTCACCGGTGACCGTCGGCGGTTGGGCCAACTACTGGACAACGTCTTCCGCAACAGTCTCTCCTATACGGAGCGCGGTGGCCGAATCCGCCTCGCTGTTGCCACTGAAGGTCGCGAGGCCATGCTGTGCATCGAGGACTCCGCGCCCGGAGTGCCGGATGAAGCGCTTTCCAGACTGTTCGACCGCCTCTTCCGGGTGGAGGGCTCACGCAGCCGCGCCAGCGGTGGGGCCGGTCTCGGGCTGGCGATCTGCCGCAATATCGCCGAAGCCCATGACGGACGCATAACCGCCTATCACGCACCGGAGGGCGGCGTGGGCATACGGCTGACCCTGCCACTGGACGGAGACGTCGCACGGGCATGAGCACACGGATACTCATCGTCGAGGACGAGCCGCAGCTCGCGAACCTGCTCGCGGACTACCTCACGAACGCCGGCTACGAGCCGCACATCCTCGCCGACGGGCGCGAGGTGGTGCCTTGGGTCAAGGCACAGTCACCGGCGCTGATCGTGCTCGACCTCATGCTGCCGGGGGAGGATGGCATGAGCGTGTGCCGGGCACTGCGCGCGTTCAGCGACGTGCCCATCGTCATGGTCACCGCGCGCGTCGAGGAAATCGACCGCCTGCTGGGCCTCGAGCTCGGTGCTGACGATTACATCTGCAAGCCCTTCAGCCCCCGTGAGGTGGTCGCACGGGTCAAGGCCATTCTCCGGCGAACGCAACCGGGTCCGGCACGGCCCGCCACGGATGGCCTGGCGATCGACGAGGCGGGCTATCGGGCCGTGCTGGACGGGCAGGCACTGGACCTCACCCCCGTTGAATTCCGGCTGCTCGCCAACCTGGCCAGTCAGCCCGGGCGGGTATTCTCCCGTGCCCAGCTTCTTGACCGCCTGTACGACGATCACCGCGTGGTCACTGATCGCACTGTGGACGCCCACATCAAGAATCTCCGGCGCAAAATGGCTGCCGTGCGCGGCGATCAGGAGTTGATCCGGTCGGTCTATGGGGTCGGTTACCGGCTGGAGACGCTGTAGCGAGGCAACCTTCACGATTGCTTCTCATTTTCCGCAAAGTCCCTCCACAGGGCCCTCGCAGACTGGTTACCAGGGTCGCGGCACCACGCGACCACAACCAGCGAACCGGAGGGTCAAATAATGCAACGACGCACTGTGTTCTTCAGCGCCGTCCTTCTCACCGCAACCGCCGTTTCCGTCGCCGTCGCGTCCCCGGACGGACGTCGCGGCCCGGACCTGGGTTACGCGGATAGCAACAACGACGGCGTCGTCACCGTGGAAGAGGTACGCACCCTGCACAAGGAGCGCTTCCAGAGCGCAGACAGCAATGGTGACGGGGTTCTCGACGCCACTGAAATGCGCAAAGCCATGCTTCGCGAGCGCGCCGAACGACGCGTCCAGCGGCTGGACACCAACGGCGATGGCCGTGTCTCCGCCGAGGAGTACGCCTACCCCACGGAACGCCACCTCATGATGGTGGACCGCAACGGCAACGGCCGCCTCGAGCCGGCCGAAATGCGGCCCCGCCATGGCAGTCACTGGGGCGGCGATGACGACCATCGTCACGGGCACCATGACCGCCGGCGCGACGACGACTAGCGTCCCCTGACAGGAACGCCGTTGCCTCGACGCCAGATGCGCGAACGCGCGTCACGAGACGGGGCAACGGCGCTTGTCCTGAAAGAACGGGCGCCCCGTGCCCCCTGGCCATACGCCGAAACGGCGACATGCGCCCGGTCCTGCGGGACATTCGCTATCCGGTTGAACCGCCGCACCCGCACGGCGCGGCGGCCTATAACGTTCCCGGATAGGCGCCGCCATCCAGCAGCAGATTCTGCCCCGTCATGTAGCCCGCGTGGGCGCTGCAGACGAACGCGCACAGGGCGCCGAATTCCTCCGGACGACCGACACGGCCGGCGGGATTCGTCTGCGCGCGCTCGGCCAGCACGCTATCCACCGAAACACCACGTTTCGTGGCCTCGGCCTCGCAGGTACCGCGCAGACGGTCGGTATCGAACGGTCCCGGGAGCAGATTGTTGATGGTGACGTTGTGCCGCACCGTCTCCCGCGCGAGCCCGGCGACGAAGCCGGTGAGCCCGGCGCGGGCACCGTTGGACAGCCCCAGGATGCCGATGGGCGCTTTCACCGCCGAGGAGGTGATATTCACGATACGCCCGAAGCGCCGGGCCATCATGCCGTCCACGCTCGCCTTGATGAGCTCGATGGGCGCGAGCATGTTGCCGCGCAGCGCCGCGAGCCAGTCCTCCTCACTGAAATCGCGGAAATCGCCGGGCCGCGGGCCGCCGGCGTTGGTCACCAGGATGTCCGGCTCGGGGCAGGCAGCGAGCACCGCCTCACGTCCTTCGGTGGTCGTGACGTCGGCGACGACCGGCGTCACCGTGGCGTCGGTTACTCCCCGCAGGTGCTCGGCCGCCCGCTCGAGGTCATTCCGGCCACGCGCCGCGATGGTTACCGCCACGCCCTCGCGCGCGAGCGCCTCCGCACAACCATGACCCAGCCCCTTGCTCGCCGCGCAGACGATGGCGCGGCGTCCTTCGATGCCCAGATTCATTGATGCGTCTCCTGTATTCGGTGGCCTTTCCCGGACGCTCGCGGGAGCATAGTCGTTCTCGGCACGATGGCGCCGCGGTTCTGGACGACGGTGGCCGCTACCTGCGCCGCACGACGTGCTGCATCCACCGAACCGGCACCGGTCAACCGCTCAGCAAGATACGCCCCATTGAAGGAGTCGCCGGCGGCGGTGGTATCCACTACCTCCGGAACATCCACGGCCGGCACATACTGCGCCCCCTCCTCTGCGACGACCAGGCAGCCCTTGGCGCCACGTTTGACGATCACTTCCCCACAGCCTCCGCTCCGCCAGCGGGCCGACGTCGCTCGCGGGGTGTCGTCACCGAACAGGCCAGCCTCATCCTCGAAGGTAGGCAGTGCCACATCCACCCACGGCGCGACACGTTCGTAGGCGGCACGCGCAGCGGCGGCATCGGGCCACAGGCCCGGACGGTGGTTCGAGTCGAAGGCGACGGTGACCCCGGCCTCGCGTAGCCGGCGGAGCAGCTCCATGAGCGTATCCAGGCGCTCGCCCGTGAACAGTGCCAGCGAGATGCCACTCACGTAGAAGAGATCGAAGGTCGCTAGCTCGTCGACGAACCCGGGCGGCACGCCATCGTCGAAAAGCGCCCGGACCGCGGCCTGCTCACGCCAGTAGTGGAAACGCCGCTCGCCGTCGTCGTGCGTCTCGATGGCGTAGAGTCCCGGAAGGCGGCCGGGCAACACCTGCACCAGGCTGACGTCGAGGCCCTCCGCCACCCAGCCCCGCCGCATGGCAGCGCTGAACGCGTCATCATCGCCGAGCGCGGTCACGAACGCCACGCGGTGCGCCGCGGCATCACCGAGCAGGCGGCGCAGGTACACCAGCACGTTGTAGGCGTCACCGCCATAACCCAGGTTCGCACCGCCGGCGAACGGTCCGGCCCCGGGCAGGGACAGCTCGATCATGCACTCGCCGAGCCCCGCCACGCGCAGCGGCCGATGGGTCGAAGCCCTGCGGGAGAGGCCACTCATCGGGCCGCGTAGCCCCCATCCACGGGCAGGATCGCGCCGGTCACGAAGCGGGCCTGCTCGGAGGCGAGAAAGAGTGCCGGGCCGCCCAGGTCCGCCGGCTCGCCCCAGCGCCCCATGGGCGTGCGGCCCACCAGCTCGCTGGAGCGCTGGGCGTCCTCCACCAGGGGCGAGGTGAGGTCGGTGGCGATCCACCCCGGCGCGAGGGCGTTGACGCGAACGCCCTCGGGCGCCCACGCCACCGCCAGCGACTTGGTGAGCTGCCCCACCCCGCCCTTGGACGCCGCATACGCCGGCGCCGCGGGGCTGCCGAAGAAGGTCAGCATGGAGGCGATGTTGATGACGCTGCCGCCGGCACGGCGCAGCGCCGGGTAAGCCGCCGCGCAGCAGCGCTGCATGCCGTTGAGGTTGATGTCGACCACGTCGGCGAAGGCCTCGGGCTCGAACTCCTCGCCGCGACGGATCACCCCGGCGCAGTTGACAAGCGCGTGCAGTTCATCAAAGCGGTCGAAATACGCCTTCACCGCCTCGCCGTCGCGCACGTCGAGCACGTCGTACCGGATGCCGTCGACCACCGAGCCGTCGGCCTTCTCCACGCCCGTCGCGTACACCGCATGACCACTGTCGGCGAACGCCGCCGCGATGGCAGCCCCGATACCGCCGGAGCCGCCGACTACCACTACCTGCTTCAACACCAACTCCTTGCTCAACCGGATACGTCGTCGCTGGCGGGCGGTCCGGGCACGGCATCCCCCGTACCACGCACTGCCCGCCAGAGCCCTCGCAGCGACATGCCGCCCCAGACGGCGATGGCAATACCGCCCAGGACCGCGGCCATGGGCCGCTCGAAGAACATCAACAGCTCGCCGTCGGCCTTGATGATCGATTTCATGAAGTTCTCCTCCACCACCGGGCCGAGCACCACGGCGAGAATCAGCGGCGCCACCGGGAAGTCGTTCTCTTCCATGACGTAGGCGAGCACGCCCACGGCCAGCATGATCCAGATGTCCAGGGTGGCGTTGTTGGTGGCGTAGGCCCCGACGATGCAGAACATCAGGATCAGCGGGTAGAGCACGCCGCTTGGCACGCGCAGCAAATAGCGGGCGCCCCGGATGGCGAGAAAGCCGAGGGGAATCAGCAACACGTTGGCGAAGAAGAACACCATGAAGATGGCGTTCACCATGGCCGAGTCGGTCACGAACACCATCGGCCCCGGGGTGATGCCCTTCATCAGTAGCACGCCGATGATAATCGCGGTGATGGTGTCGCCGGGAATGCCGAACACCAGCGCCGGCACGTAGGCGCCGGAGATCGCGGCGTTGTTCGCGGAGCTCGCCGCCACGATGCCCTCGGGGTGGCCGGTGCCGAACTTCTCCGGGGTGCGCGAGAAGCGTTTCGACACGGCATAGGAGATCCACGCCGCGATGTCGGCGCCGGCGCCCGGCAGAGCGCCGATCAGCGTTCCGCCGACGCTGCTTGCCGCGGCCGTGAGCTTGTAGCGCCAGAGCTCGGGCAGCACCCCGGCGAACAGCCGCCCCACCGCCGGCGGACGCGGCGGCGGGGCGTTGCGCGCCTCCGGCATCTTGCGCAGGAGCTCGGCGATGGCGAACACGCCGATGAGCGTCGGCAGGATCGAGATACCGCCGGAGAGCCCCACGCTGCCGAAGGTGAAACGCGGATACCCCATGACCGCGTCGATGCCCACGGTGGACAGCAGCAGCCCCAGCAGCAGCGACACCCCGCCTTTCACCGGGTTGCCGCGGGAGACCAGCACGGCGCTGGAGAGGCCCACCACGGCGAGCCAGAAGTATTCGTAGCTCGAGAACTGCAGCGAGAAACGCGCGAGCTTCGAGGCGAAGAACGCCAGTATCAGCACGCCCACCATGCCGCCGAGGGCGGAGCACAGCAGGTTGACGCCGAGCGCCTTGCCGAGCTCGCCGCGCGAGCCCATGCGGTAGGCCTCCTCGGTATAGGCCGCGGAGGCGGGCGTACCGGGGATGCGCAGCAGAGCACCGGGGATGTCGCCGGCGAAGATCGCCATCGCCGTCGCCGTGACAATCGCCCCGATGGCCGTGACCGCGTCCATGAAGAAGGTGACCGGCACCAGCAGCGCCGTGGCCATGGTCGCGGTCAGGCCCGGAATCGCACCGATGAACAGCCCGAATAGTGCCGCGCAGACGACGGTGACGATGACGTCGACGCGCAGCACCAGATCCAGGGCCGCGAGAAATTCACTCATCCGTAGACCACCGATTCCAGGATGCCCAGCGGCAGGGGCACCATGAGCATGCGCGAGAACGCAAACCAGATGATGGCGCTCGCCACCGCCGCCACTGCCACGGCCACCACCGGCCGGCGATTGAGATAAGCCACGGGCGCAAAGATCAGCACCGGGGCCACGATGGGGAAGCCGAGCACCGGCGTGAGCCAGACGTAGGCGGCGATGCCTGCCGGGACGTACGCCATGGGCAACGCCGCCTGAGGCAGGGACATCGTGCCGCGCCATGCGATCCACGGCCCGCCACGCGCGCGCAGCCCCCGCACGATAAGCGTGGCTGCCGCGCACAGCAGCATCACCGCGATGATCGTGGGAAAGGTCGCCGGGCCATAGGGCTGGCGCGGCAGGCTGGGATAGCCCTGCACCTGGTAGAGCACGCCAAGGCCCAGAACCGCCAGCAGGGCGCCCGAGACCGCATCGTTGACTCGCATACGAGGCCTCCCTTGAACGAGCAGCCGGTCCGGCCCCGGGAGAACCCGGGGCCGGCGGGTGATGGGGCTAGCGCGCGAGACCGAGCTTGTCGATGATCACGCCGTTGTGCTCGTCGGCCTGCGCCATGAACTCACCGAATGCCTGCGGCCCGGCCCACTTGGTGCCGAAGCCGCGCTTCGCCATGAAGTCCTGGAACGCGTCCGACTCGTAGACCGCTTTGACGGCCTCCGCCAGACGGTCACGCTTCGCCTCCGGCAGGCCCGCGGGACCCACGATGCCGCGCCAGGTGCCGCCGACCCATTGCTCGCCGGTGGCCTCACCCGCGGTGGGCACCTTGGGAAAAGCGTCCAGGCGATCCTCGGCGAATACCGCGAGCGACTTCACCAGCCCGGCCTCGCGCATGGAGCGGGACTCGGGAAGTGACGACGCCACGATGCTCACGCCGCCGGCGGCGAGCTCCTGAAAACCCGGCGCCGCGCCCTGACTCGGCACCACCGGCACGGTGGTCGGGTCGATACCCTGGTCGTTGAGAAAGCCCGCGAACGCCAGGTGATAGGCCGCGCCGGTGGGGAAGCCGGAGAGCTTGTACGCGTTGGGATTGGCCTCGATGTCGGCAAGCGCCTGCTCGACGGTGTCCCAGTCGCTGCTCGCCTGTACGTTGAAAGCAGCCGCGTCGAAATTCACCTGGGCGACGGGGGTGAGATCCTGGTAGGTGATCTCCGAGGTGCCCATCCAGTGGTAGGTGGTGATCTCGGCGGTGGCAAGGCCGATGGTATAGCCGTCCGGCTCGGCCTGGGTCATGGCGGAATGGCCCACCACGCCGCCCGCGCCGGTGCGGTTGACCACATTGACCGGGGTGCCCAGCTCTTCCTCGAGCCCGGAGGCCAGGGTCCGGCCCACCGCGTCGGTACCGCCGCCGGCCGCCCACGGCACGATCAGCTGGATGGGCCGCTCGGGGTACTCGGCCTGGGCGGCACCGGCGACGGTCAGGGTCAACGCGCAGGCGGCGACACGACGAAACAACACACTCATGGCTCTCCTCCTCATACTGTATTCTTCTGGTTGCGCAAACCGGCGGCCGCGGAAGTCGTGGGCTGGCCAACCGTCCGCCTCAGCGGATGAACTGGTCGACATAATCAGCCCCCAGTCCGCACGCGGCGTAGTGGCGGCGGCACATATCGACCTTGGTGAAGACGTCCTCGTAGCCGAGGTACTCGCCCCAGGGGTCGACGTAGTACATGACGCCGTTGACCTGGAAGAGCGTGATCATCTCCTCGACGTCCTCATCGACCACGAGGGTATGGGTCTCACCCGGCGGCTCGTAGACGTAGCCGCCCTGGACGGCCTCCCAGTCATGCTCCAGGTAGCGCCACCGGCCCTTGATCACGAAGCCGTGCACCGGGTTGGGATGGCGATGTCGCCCGAGCACGCCGGCGCGGCGCACGCGCAGCAGATTCACCCAGTAGCCGCTCGAGACATTCAGGCACAGCGGCCGGAACCACACGTTGTCGGCCTGCGGCACCCACACGCGCTCGTCGTCGGGCAGCGCGGCCGGCACCACGATGTCGCTCCCCGCCTCGGCGGGGTTCGGGTACTGATAGGGGGTTCGCGCACCAGCCGGCGCGGCATCTGACGTCACGGCACTCCTCCATGGGTCGCTGCGACCCGAATGTTCACATTGTGGACATAACGTCCGTTTTTTGAGACTATAGGTTACGGTAGGATGTGCCGTCAAACCGGCGAACATCGCTTCGCCGCGAAACGACACGGACCGGCACGGGGACGACGCCAGATGACTGCGCCCGAGACATCGGACACCGCGCCCGCGGCGCGGGGAGCGGCCACCTTCATCAAGGGGCTGCGCCTGCTTCAGACGCTCGCGGAGCTGCACCAGCCCGCGCGCCTGAAGGACATCCAGCAGGCGAGCGGCCTGCCGCGGGCGACGCTGTACCGCCTCCTGGGCGCGCTGGAGAGCGAGCGCTTCGTCATTCGTGATCCGCAGCACGGCGGCTACCTGCTCGGCCCCGAGCTCACCCGTCTCGGCTACAAGAGCTGGGCCCAGCACGACCTCCGTCACAGCGCCCACGACGCGCTCGTGGCCATTCGCGAGGCCACCGGCGAGACCGTTCATCTCGCCGTGCCCCGCGGTGGCGTGATGATCTACATCGACAAGGTGGAATCCCGGGAGTCGGTGCGCATGGCCTCCACCGTGGGGATGCAGGTGAACATGCACTCCTCCGCGGTCGGCAAGGCGTTTCTCGCCGCCCTCGACGACGACGCCCTGGCGCGCTACACCGAGGAGCTCTCGCTGGAACCGGTAACCGCCGACACCGTCACCACCATCGCGGCGCTGCACGAGGCACTCGCCGCGGTGCGCGAGCGCGGCTACGCCATCGACGCCGAGGAGAACGAGCTCGGCATCGTGTGCTTCGGGCGCGCCATCTGCGGCCCGGACGGCCGGCCGATGGCGTCGGTCAGCGTCAGCGTGCCCAAGTACCGGCTCGCCGAGGACACGCTCACCCGCTACGCGGAGCCCATTCGCGCCGCCTGCGAGGCGGCCGGCCTGCCCACCTCGCCGTGGCCGCAGTGAGGATGGGGCACGTAACCAACGGCATCATGCAACGGTTGTGAGGCGGGCTGGCAACGCCCGACCCCGCCTGGAGGCATTACCATGGACCCACGCTTTCGAAGCGCGCTCGCCGAGCGGCCCCTGGTCGCCATCCTGCGCGGTATCACCCCGGCCGAGTGCGAGGCTGTCGCCGACGCCCTCATCGACGCGGGCTTCGGCATGCTCGAAGTCACCCTGAACTCCCCCGAGCCCTGGGAGAGCCTGCGCCGGCTGCGCGTCCACTGCCCGGCGGAGATCCTGGTGGGCGCGGGCACGGTGCTCGATGCCGACTCCGTGGGCCGCCTCGCGTCGCTGGACGTGCCGCTGGTGATCACCCCGAACACCGACCCGGCGGTGGTCGACGCCTGCACCCGCGAGAACATGACCAGCATCATCGGCTGCATGACCCCCACCGAAGCCCTGCTCGCCGCCCGTCACGGCGCCTCGGCGCTCAAGTTCTTCCCCGCCGCACGCCTGGGGCCGGACTATCTCAAGGACGTACGCGCGGTACTGCCGCCGGAGCTGCCGGTGTTCGTGGTCGGCGGCGTCGGCGCCGAGAACCTGGCCGCCTTCCACGCCGCCGGCGCAGCCGGCTACGGCTTCGGCGGCAACGTCTACCGCGCCGGGCGACCGGCCGCCGAGGTGGGCGCCGCCGCCCGCGACATCGTCGCCGAGTACCAGCGCATCGGGGGCAACGACACATGAGCGAACGGATCATCGTCATCGACTGGGGCACCACCGCGTTTCGCGCCTACCTGGTGGATGCGGACAACGGAGCGTGCCTCGACCGCATCACCCAGGGCCACGGCATGCGCGAGCTCGCGGGGCGGCCCTTCGCCGATTACTGCCGCGAGCGCCTGGGCGACTGGCGGGAGAACGGCGCTGTACCGGTTTACCTCGCCGGCATGGTAGGCGCCCGCCAGGGTTGGCACGAGGCGCCACAGCCGCCGCTTCCGCGCGCGGCCGCGGACCTTGCCGAGGACCTGGTCCCCGCCCCCGGCCTCGACAACACCTGGCTCGTCCCCGGGGTACGCCTACACGGAGAGGCCGGTCACGTGGACGTGATGCGCGGCGAGGAAGTGCAGATCTTCGGCGCGCTGGCACTGGCGAAGCGCAGCGAGGCGACGCTCTGCCTGCCGGGCACCCATAGCAAGTGGGCGCGCGTCCGTGACAACGTGTTGCACCACTTCGCCACGGTGATGACCGGCGAGCTCTTCGAGGCGGTGACCCGGCACACGCTCATCGGCGTACCCGCCGAGGACGCAGCCGCTCCCGACGACGGGGCCTTCCGCCAGGGTCTGAACCAGGCCGAGCGGCCCGGCGGCCTCGGCCATCAGCTCTTCACAGCCCGCAGCCGCTGGCTCTATGGCGACCTCGCCGCTACCGGCATCCGCGACTACGTCTCGGGACTGCTCATCGGCCACGAGATGGCGAGCATGCGCGAGCTCTATCGCGACACCGTCGAGATCGTGGTCGTGGCGAGCGATAGCCTGCGCTCGCGATACGACTCGGCCCTCCGCCACTTCGGCCTGAAAGCCCACCACGTCGCAACCGCCGATGCCAGCCTCGCCGGTGTGCTCGCCATTGCCCGGCGACACCGACGGGCCGGGAAAGCCATGTAAACCCCGTCCTGTCGGGGGATCCGGAAGCGGTGCGGTGTTTTGGCCGACGGCGTCGAAACACCGGTACCGCGGGCGCCTGACCGCAAACACGGGTTACGAGTTGCCGGCTGCAGGTTTCCCGAGGCGCCGTAACTCGCCTTCGCCGCGACGGCCACACGGAGCGCTGCCTCGGTACGCGTGGCCAACGTCAGGCACCGCCTTCGGCGGTCCCTGACCTACGGGGCTCCGGCCTCAGGCACTCGAGTGTCGGGCATCCAGCGCATGCAACGCAGTCTCCACCACCCGCTCCGCCGGTGCGTCGATGTCCACGCGGATCGCCTCGTCGGCGGTCGGTGGCTCCAGGGTATCGAACTGGCTGCGCAGCAGGCTCTCGGGGAAGAAGTGATCCTCGCGGCCGCAGAGGCGTTCACGGATGGTCTCGAAACTGCCGTCCAGGAACACGAACATCACCCGCGGATCGCCGCCGGCGAGGCGTTCGCGGTAGGCGCGGCGCAGCGCCGAGCAGGCGATGACGGTCTGCTCGCCTTCGTCGAGAACCTCCCGTGCCAGCGCGTTGAGGCGATCCAGCCAGTGCATCCGGTCATCATCGGTGAGCGGGGTGCCTGCCCGCATTTTCTGCACGTTGTCGTCGGGGTGATAGTCGTCGCCGTCGTGGAACGAGGCACCCAGGCGCTCGGCGATGGCCCGGCCGATGTGGCTCTTGCCGGAGCCGGAAACGCCCATCACCACGATCACGCGGCCGTGATTGTGCGGGGAATCGGTCATGTACTCGCTTTGTTCAACGTCGGGTCAGTTTCAGCTCGATGCGGCGATTCCGGGCCATGGCCTCTTCCGTAGACCCCTCCGCGAGGGGCTGGTATTCGCCATAGCCGGCCGCAGCGAGATTCTGGGGCGGTATGCCCTGATCGACGAGATAATGCACGATATTGGTGGCACGTGCCGTCGACAGTTCCCAGTTTGACGGAAAACGCGCCGTACGGATGGGCCGTCGATCGGTGTGCCCCTCCACCTGCAGGACCCAGGGAATGTCCTCGGGGATGCGTTCGGCCACGCGGTCGAGCACATCGGCGAGCTGAGCGAGCTTGTCACGCCCGTTCGTGCCGATTTCCGCCGAGCCGCTGTCGAAGAACAGCTCCGACTGGAACATGAATCGGTCGCCGACGATGCGGATCTGCTCGACGTCGCCGAGCACCTCACGCAGGCGCCCGAAGAACTCGGAACGATAACGCGAGAGCTCCTCGACCCGCTGGGCGAGGGCGACGTTGAGCCGCTCGCCCAGGTTCTCGATCTTCGTACGCTGCTCGGCAACAGTCTCCTGCGAAAGCGACAACGCCTGCGCCACCCGCGAAATCTGGTCGCGCAGCGCCTGGATCTGGCGGCGCAGGCCCTCGATGCGGGCCTCGGCATCGGCGGTCAGCGTCTTCTGTTCCGAAAGCGCCTCGTCGCGTTCCTCGATCTCCGCGACCAGATCACGGATACGCGTCTCCTTCGCCTCGATGTCTTCCTGGGCGAGATTGGTGCGTTCTTCGGCATCGGCCAGCTCGGCCTTGAGCGCCTGGCTGCGGTCGCGTGCCTGGGCCAGATTCTGCTCGGACTCACCGAGTGCGCCCGCGAGCTCGCCCACCTTCTTCTCCAGCTGCTCGCGTACCGTCCGCAACGCCGCGATGTCAGCCTGCAGGGAGGCCAACTCCTTGAGCCGCACTTCCAGCTTCTCGCGGCTAACTTCGGCCGTCTCCTCGGCTTGCGTCAGCTCACTTCGCAAGCGCTCGGCCTCGGCCCGGGCGTCCTTGAGCGAGTCGGCCAGGGAGTCGCGCTCCGACAGCGTGGCGTGCAGCTCGGAATAGAGCTCGGACATGCGCTCCTGGAGGTGCTCGCGCTCGCGACGCTCCAGCGACAGCGTCTCGGCGAGATCGTCCACCTGCGCCTGCAGCCGCGACAGGGCCTGGCTCTTACCCGAGAGCGCATCGGCCAGGTAGAACTGGGTGATCACGAAGATCATCAACACGAACACGAAGGCGAGCAGGATCGTCGCCAGCGCATCGACGAAGCCCGGCCAGATGTTGACGGCGTTACGGCCGCGGCGGGTGCCTCCGAACATGGGGCTCAGCCCTGCTGACTGCTGCGCAGATGGGACAGCGTGCGGGTGAGCAGGCGCAGCTCCTCGCGCAGATCGTTGACCACGTGCTCACGCTCGCCGGAGAGCCCCTGGCGCAGGTGATCCAGGCTACCGGCAATGTGCCGCAGGCTGTCGCGCACCTCACGCTCGTGACTCTCGTTGCCCCCGGTGACGTCGGCGAGGTTCTGAAGCACGCCCTGGAGCTCCGACTGCACCTTGGTGAGGTTCATGAGCCCGCGCTGCTCGCTGCGGGACTGCTCGGCGAGATTGGCGATCTCCTCGGTGAGCTCGGTGAGGCGCTGATCCGCTGCCCGGCGCTCTTCTTCGCCGCGGGCGATGATGCGCTGGAGCTTGTCCAGGCTGTCGGCGGTCTGCTCCAGCAACGCCTGGATGTACGCGGGCACGCTGCCCTCGCCCTCGCCGATCGCCGCGCCGGAGCCGAGCTTGGTCTGCCCCGAGAGCCACTCCTCCAGGTCATTGTAGAAGCGGTTCTGGGCGTAGCCCGCCTGCAGGTCGACGAAGCCGAGCACCAGCGCACCGGCGAGACCGAACAGCGACGAGCTGAAGGCCGTCCCCATGCCCGCGAGCGGCTGCTGCAGACCCGCCTTGAGCTCGCCGAAGACCGCTGCGGCCTCGCGCCCCTCGAAACTCAGCCCGGAGATCACGCCGCCGACCGCGCGCAAGGTATCCAGCAACCCCCAGAACGTACCGAGCAAGCCGAGGAAGACCAGCAGGCCGATCATGTAGCGCGAGAGATCGCGCTGCTCGTCGAGGCGCGATCGAATGGCGTCCAGCAACGCCCGCATCGACATGGTCGAGAGGCTGAAGCGGTCGCCGTGGCGACCGGTGAGCATACGCGCCATGGAGCCGAGCAACCCGGTCTGTGGCGGATCGGGCGCCTCGTCCTCCCCGGCCCGGCGGAATGCCTCGATCCACGAGACCTCGGGGCCTAGAACCAGGACCTGGCGATAGTTGATGAGAATCCCCACTGCCAGCACGGCGAGGATCAGGCTGTTGAACACCGCGTTCGCCATGAACGCGCTGCGCAGCGGCTCGGCGAGCAATGCGCACGCCACGGCCACCGCGAGCAGAAACAGGCTCATCCAGATCAACACGCGGTTGGGATTTCGCACCGCCCTCTCCCCTAAGGCTCTGTTCGCAAAGCCCCTACCTTAGCGCGAAACGGCGCGTTGTTGTGAGCGCTGCGGCGCATCGGTCACCGCATGGACACTTCCAACGCCGGAGAGTGGCGGAAAAGTCCCTGCGAAGGATCGGAGGCGGAACCGTCGAGATGACGAAAAACCACATAGCGCCTCGGGTCCGGCTGCCAGGCTTCGTTCTGCACGTCGAGAATGTGCCAGGCCCCGGTGAACCATGCTTCGCTCCAATTGTGGTAAGCCGCCGGATCCAGCACCGCATCGCCATCGACGATGAACCCGGCCATGCCACGTGCCGGGATGCCGGCTGACCGGGCAAGTGTCGTCGTGAGGCTCATATACTCCGTGCAGTCGCCCCTTCCGTGCTCGAGCGCATAACGCGCACCCAGGTCCGGGGCTATGTAGCCCTCTGCCTGCATATGTCCCGCCACCCAATTGAACACCGCCCGCCCATTCTGTTCAGCATCAGCCGATGCCAACGCAGACTCTTCAACGACGCGACGGAACGCCGGCTGATCGGAAGGAAACCGGACGCTGGGCTCGCGGTCGACTCGCTTCGGCTGGGAATGGGGGGCACCGTTCAAGCGCACGCTATAGCGCACGCGGAGCGTCCTCGATGCGTAAGGCGCGAGCTCCAAGGGGAAACGCACCCAGGCATTGCCGCTGGCATCGGTAGTCACCGTGTGCTGAGCACCGGATTTTACGTCCGCCAGTCGTTGCCGACCTTCCAAATCCGCCGGCGCACGCACTGTCACCCATTGGTCCGGCAGAAATCGGGCAGTGGCGTTGGTCACAGTGAGCTGCACGACCAACTCGCGCGTCACCGTAGGACGCTGCGACGCAAGCCGTTTTCCGCCTGTGCCGCTCCAGCCCCATATGGCGAGCGCCATCACCAAAACGTAGACAACAAGGGAATGTCGCATCGCAACCTGTCGCGAGGAATCAGCCATAAAGTGCGCCTAAGCAGTGCCGCCGGTACCGGTCCGAAACAACAATGACCCGCAGATACGAACCCAGGAATTCAGCACAGTGCGTCCGCGGCGTACGCGTTCGGCGATGACGAACGCTGCACCGACGGGGCATATCGTGGCCAAGTACCACATGCAGTGTTCGCCTGCGCTAACCGCACTTCGGCGGCTTCGCCATCCGTCGCCGTTTGGCTTGCAGCGCCTGCAGGCGCTCCCGGGCTTTCAGATACCCGGAATAGCCACCACGAACCCAATAGACAGGCACCCGAAGCTCACCCAGAGCACGACCCGGCAACGCGTTTCGCTGCAACTCGTCCTTACCGATAAGCACGATACGTCGCAGATCGGCGTCGCCCGCACTGAGCTGGCGAATCACCGAAGGCAAACGCTCACCATAACGCGCCAGCGGGACGCGCTTTGCGCCACTGACGAGCCCGCGGGGATCCAAGTCATCGGCGAGAAGAACCCGCAGTGTATCGTCGACCGGCCACGTGACAGCAGTTTCCGCGTCGATTGCGACCGCCCCCGCCGTGGCTGGCGGCGGCGCGAGGTGCAGATCCGTAAGACCCGCACTGTGGAAACGCTCACACAGGCGCACGGCCCGCCGCCATGCCGCAGGCTTGGCACCGATAAGAAGCAGTGGACGGTCACGCAACCATCGGCTTGTCCTCAACGCAAGGGCGCTGGGCCTGGTGGTTAGCCCGTCGCGGTGGACGCGCAGCCCGTCTCCATCCACCTCGACCACAATGGTCTTGTCGCCACGACGTAGTTCCCGGACCTCGCGGGCACCGAGCGGCAAACAGGCGCTCGCCGAATCCCGGGATGACCAGTCGAGCCCGTCCGTCACGCGAGCGTTTTCAGAAGGAATTGGCTCGCACCATGCCCGATCGGACGCGTGCGCGCCCGACTGGTTGCCCAGGGCAACCGCGGCTAACGCGGCGGCAACCCCAAGAGAAAGGCTTTTCATGCCGCTTCCCTTGCCCTCGCCGGACCTCGCGCCGGTATGCGCTGGCGCCGACGCCGCACGAGGCCACCGGTGATGAGCACCAGCAGCGCCAGCGGACCGAATGCGCCCCCGCCGCCGGAGTCATCCCCGGAATCGCCCGAGTCGCCCGAGTCGCCCGAGTCGCCCGAGTCGCCCGAGTCGCCCGAGTCGCCCGAGTCGCCCGAGTCGCCCGAATCGCCCGAGTCGTCCGAGTCGTCCGAGTCGTCCGAGTCGTCCGAGTCGTCCGAGTCGTCCGAGTCGTCATCGCCCGGCAACTGCGCGACACCCCCGGGATCCGTAATACGGCCATCCGCACGTTGGTCGCGATCGTTGGGGCCACCATCCTCGATCGTGAGCTGAACGCACCAGTCGCCGGCATTCAGCCCCGGCCGGTAAGCTTCACTCCCGGGCGCCGGACAACGCCCCTCGGCACCAGGCGCTGAGGCAAGGTGGTTAGCGTCGTCTTCCTCGAAGCTGACCCAACGCCCGCGATGGTCGAGCTTGCGATACACGGCACGTTCCGGCACCGGCGTGCGTAGTGGCAACACCACGGGAACCGCCGCACCAGCCTCGGGTAGACCTGACACTTCGAAGTCGAAGTATCCGCCAACGTTAGTCAGCTCATCCGGTCGATAGCCAGGCACCTCCTCGGCCAGCACGGCAGACGACACGCCCACATGCGGTACCCCCGCACCATGAGCGACGCGTCCCAGCGACAGCCCGAGACCCGGCACGGTCTGCACGAGGAAGCGATCCCGGGCGTCGGCCACCGCGCGCATGATGTCCCGAGCGGGAAGCGGGTCCTGATAATTGGGCGCGCCATCGGCGTTGTCATCGCCCCACCCCTCATCGGTATTCGGAGCGCCGTCACCGTCGTCGTCACCGGCCCCGAGCTCGGGTGCAGTGTCGACGAGCCGCAACCGCACAGTCGCACGGCGCGAAACATTGGCCGATGCGGAAGGTTTCGCGACGACCTCGACAGAATACAGCCCGGGCTCGTGGTCAGCGGGATCGAACGTGAAAACGGCCGGGGCATCGTGCTCGTCCACGAGGGCGGGGTCGCTATCGGCCCAGTCGAGCGTCAACGATCGTACATCGTCGCCGCCGGAGGCGACCGCTCGCACCTCCACCTGCCCCGCGTCCCGGGAGATCGTGGTACGAGGCTCATCCGCCTGATAGGCCACAAGGGAGATCATCGGCGGCACGGGCCTCTCCAGGACCATCAGGGTATGCTCGGACAGCGGCCCGAGCTCGGCGCCATCGGGGGCCTCGAGCGCTACCGTCATGGGTCGTGCGACGCTGCCCGTGACACCGTCCGAAGGCACCGGCACCGTGAATTCGGCGACGCGCCCTTCATCGATGATGACCTCGCCGCGCTCGTCTTCCACGGAAGAGTCCATCGCCTCGATCTGGTACGGCACGGTCACCGGATACTCCGGCGCATCACCGTTGAGGTGAACCGCCAGGTTCGCTTCGCTGCCTTCCTGAACCAGTACCTGCCCCGTGACAGCGGCCAGCGGCAGGATGTCCACGATCTGCTCGGCGATCGCGGTGTTGCCGGCGGCATCCACGGCAATCCAGCGGATCACGTGCCGGCCAGGGCGGAACCACTTCGTCGCCGGCTCCCGACGCACGGTAACCGCCCCGTCCAGGGCATCGCGGGCTTCCGCCGTGCCGAGATCGACCCGTGTGTAGAAGCCGTCCGCACCCTGCGTAACGTCCTCCGGCGCCGTCACCTCGGGCGGATTACTGTCTGCGTCCAACGGCGTGCCCGCGGCGTATTCCTCGCTGTTGGATATCCCGTCACCGTCCAGGTCGTCGGCGCCGTCACTGGGGTCATTCGGATCGAGGCCGTAGTCGCGCTCGACGGCATCCGGGATGCCGTCACCGTCGGTGTCCCGTGGCAGACGCCGCCGGATGACGAAGGGGTCCGCTTCGCGGTCGCTGACAGACTGGGCGAACCGTTGTCCGCCAATAGTCACAAGGTCCACATCTTCACGCACATGGTTCAGCTCGTCGTCGGCAGACTGTTCTTCCTGCAACCACAGACGCGCATCGCCCACCGGGGTGCGCTCATCGCCGAGTTGCGAACGGCCCAGCTCGTAAGCTTTGCGCTCGCCCGCCACGGACAGCTCGCCGTTGTCTTCGGGGCCGGAGACAGCGAGAAAGCCGATGCGCTCGCCCGCCTGCAGCGGGGTCGTGCTGCCCTCGGAAGCAGCGAGCATCACGTAGAAGCCGTCACGACCCACCCCGCGCACGCGGGCAATAACCGGTACGGGGTTCCTGGACGTCTGCGGTGTCACGACGACCCGCGGCACCGAGTCATGAGGATGACGGAACGGCACGTGGGTCCATTCACCGTCGGCAGGCACCGACGCCAATCCGGCCTCCCACAGCATACCGCCGGGCTGGGAATGGCGACCTGCCTCGAGGGTCAGCGCCGCTACTGTCTCCTCCGGATGGGCGCCGTCGAGATAGGGCCATTCCTCGAAGCTCACGCGGTAACCGTCGCCGGTGACGTCGGCAAGCCGCACTACGCCGGGCGCTTCATCGTGGCTGGTCGCCGGGCCCAGAATCACCACCGGCTCGTGGTACGGGCTCGGGAAGAACACTTCGCGCCACTCGCTACCCGCCGAGACGTCGCCACGCAGATCCGGGGCCGGCGCCCGAGGCCGGTCCGACGGGTCCATGGGATCCGTTCCACTGTCGTATTCGTCGCGATTGGGCGTTCCATCACCGTCGGAATCGGCACGGGCATCCGTCGGATCATCCGGGTCGAGACCCACGCTGACTTCGTAGGCGTCCGGCAGCTCGTCCGCGTCGGCGTCGCGGGCGCGCTGCCGGCGAGGAACAACGACGTCGGAATCGGCGAAGCTCACATCCTGCACGAGGGAAGCCGCGCCGACGGCGATCACGTCCACCTGCTCTACGGCGTGCTCTGTCTCGTCATCCGCGGACTGCTCCTCCTGGAGCCGAAGGGTGCCATCACCGAACGTAACGGGCTCGTGGTCGATCGCTCGCTGGTCCAGCGCATACGCGAGCGTGGCACCACTGGTTTGCAACGTCCCGGCATTGGAAGGCGCGGAGACTGCCAGGTAACCGACTGTCGCCGCCGGTGCACCGGTGGCCGAGTCGTCCTCCGGGCCAAAGTGAGCCACCTCGAACCCGGTGGCGGTGACGTTTCGCACGCGTGCGACGCTCGGCGCCGATCCATCGGCACCCTGGAGCCGGGCAACCACTCGCGGCGGGTGATCGTGGGGCCGGTTGAAGGTGATCTGCTGCCACTGCCCGGGCTCGGGCAGTGTCGCGGTTCCGGCTTCCCACAGACTCCCGTCGCTGAGAGCGTAGACACCCGCGTCGACCAGAAGATACTGGACGATCTCCAGTGCGTGCCGGCCATCGAGGTACGGCCACTCACCGTAACGCACCTGGAAGCGGCCACCGTTGCGGCGAACCCTGACTTTGCCGGCCGCCGGCTCATAATCCGTCGCCGGTCCGGTGAGCAGCACCGGTGCATCGTAGCCGTCAGTCGCCGGACCGTTCATCCAACCACCATCCACGGCGAGCCGGCCGATGCGTGCCGGCAACGTCGTCGCCGTGTTTTCGGCCACGGGATCGCGTCCCTGCCGAAACTCCTCGGCGTCGGTGAGCCCGTCACCGTCGTAGTCCTCCGTCCCGTCCCGGTCGAGATGGCCGAACCAGTGACGCTCCCAGTCGTCGGCCAAGCCATCTCCGTCGCTATCGGTCAACGTGCCGTCGACCAGCGTCACCATCACGCGCTTCGGATCGGACAGCTCCGCATCACCAGGCTCGGTGAGTGTCAGTGTCAGCGCTTCCGAGCCCTCGGCCACGTCATCGGCATGGACGGTCACGGTTACGGTCTTGACGGACTCGCCGGACGCAAACCGCAGCGTCTCATCGATAGGCTGATAGTCGTTGCCGGCCTGGGCAGTGCCATCGGCACTGGCTACCTTCACGGAAACCGCGTCACTGGTGCTTCCATTACGTACCACCGAGAGACTCACCTCACCGGCATCCTCGGATACCGCCTTGTGAGGTGCTGTAAAGCTCAGTGTCGCCGGACCATCCTGAGTCGAGCCGCGGCGAAGCACCGCCGGGTCGGCCTCACGGGCGGTCTGGGACTGGGCGAGCGTATGGCCGTCGAAGGCCATCACCGCCACGGTCTCGGCGAGGTGCCCCTGTTCATCGTCCGCCGACTGCTCCTCCTGCAGACGAAGGCGTGTGCCCTCGACCGTGACCGGCTGATCGGTCACCGCGGCCTCGGCGAGTCGGTAAGAAAGCGTCTCCCCGGCGATCGGCAGCTCGCCGCTATCCCCCTCACGGCGGATAGCGAGATAGCCGATGCGCACCGGCTCATCGACGATGCCGGCCACCGCCTCGCTGCGAAACGCCCCGGCGTCGAAGCCTTCCGCGGTCACCGAGCGCACCCGGCTGGCCAGCGGCGCATCCGACCCTGCGGACTGCACGGCCACGAATACGCGGGGCGCTGCCGGGAAGGGTCGCTCGAAGACCTGCCCCTGCCAGCGGCCCGGACCATCGATAGTGAACGTACCGGCCTCGACGACCGTCCCGTCAGCCAATGTATGGCGCCCCTGCTCCACCGCGAGCCAGGAGAAAGTCTCCGAGCCATGGGTGCCGTCTAGATGGGACCACTCAGCGAAGCGAGCGTCGAAGCCGTCCGTGCCGACCTCACGCACCACAGGCGCGCCGGCGGCGCTATCCACGTACGAGGCAGGACCGGCGATCACCACCGGCGCGGTGAATGGGTCGTCGAACGCCACCGTCTGCGTTTCATGGTCCACCACCGCCATGGCCGCCTCCGCGCGGAAGGGCCGCATCTCGTCTTCCACGGTGGGATCGGTCCCGTTCTCGAACTCCTCGAGATCCGTGAAACCGTCGCCGTCCCAGTCGCCGGTACCGTCACGGGAGAGGTCTCCGAAGTGCTCCCGCTCCCAGTCGTCGTCCATGCCGTCGCCGTCGGTATCCCAGGCCGGATTAACGGTGATACGGAAGGTCCGGCGCGTCTCCAGCTCGCCGTCACTGGCGCGCACCGTTGCGGTGTGGCTACCAGCGTCACCCACCTGCGGCGACCATTCGAGCCGTCCACGGCCATCGCCCTCATCGGCCAGAGAGAGGCCGGTCGGCGCCTGTTCCAGCGCGAGCTCGGGGACCGTGCCGTTGGGATCGGTGGCCTCCACCAACTGGCCGACCATGCCGCCCTCATGGGTCGTGAGGTCCGGAATGAACTGAATGACCGGCGGCTCCGGCTCCTCCGTCGGCGGTTGCATGATGATGCGGTAGCTCTCCGCCGGGTTGGCGTCGAACAGATTGATGTGGTGCTGCCAACTGTCGCCGGCCCCCTTGGTTCGGCTTAGCCACACGTTGGGCGGCTCGACCCGGCGACCGTCGGCCCCTACCGCATAGCTCGGCTCCATCGCTCCGTCTGTCGGGTCAGGTACCGAGGCGTAGCCGAACCCCTGGCTCGTGGGTATCGTCAACCTGAACGCCTTTCCGCCCCCGTTGGTGGAGACGTTCTCGAGGCCCGCCTCGTCGGAGAGATCCGCCACGGGATGCGTCCCGCCACCGGATTCGTAGACTCGCAGCGCATCGCCGTCGTCGGCCAGGAAGTCCCGTACGTTGTCGCGCCCGGGCAGGGAGACGCGCACGTCCTGAATGAGGTCATGAGTACGCGTGGCGTCGAGCAACGACGTCAGTTCGCCGCCGAGACTGTCAGCGTGCGTAAAGTCGGCGCCGAACTCCACGAAACGCCCGGAAAGGTTGGTCTGCATCTGCCAGCGGCCCACGCGGCTGCCACCGGCTTCGATGTCCCCGAAATCCATCATCAACGTCGGCGCGGCCGGCGCGCCGTGAACGCGACTGCTCAGGATTACGAAGTTGATGAGCAGGCCCTGCTTGTTCTCCACGATCCGCGGCTGGGCCGATTCAATGGCGAGGCTCCGCGCCGTACCCTGGCCGTTGTTGGTGACGCGTACGCCCAGGGTGAATGGCTCCGGCGGCTCCACCTCGTCGGTCAGGGGATCGTCAGCACGAACGTTCCGCGTCAGGAAATAGTCCAGCCCCAGCAGAGGCATGGGCTTGACGCGGATGTTGTCCGGCGCGACCTGAACCGTCTCCTCTTCCCCGCCGACGGTATAAGTAAGCGTCGCGCCGACGAAATAGATTTTCCCCTTGGGCGTATCCCCGGCGGCGCCGGGTGCCGGCACGATCAGCCAGTGGACATCCGCCGTTTCCCCGGCCGCAACCGTTCCACCGTCCACGGAATCGACTCGCTCCAGAGAGTCGACACGGATGAAGAAACTCGCATCCTCGTCGTCCGGATCGGAGGTCGCGCTGACACCGTTGCCGTCTTCGTCCTCGAACTCAACGTCGACGGTCACGTCCTCCAGCGGCACGTTCTCCAGGCCGTTGACGATGCGCATATGGGCGTCGAAGCCCTGGCGTTCGAGGGTGAGCTGTTGGTCTATTTCGATTTTGACTTGGGCGCAGATAGTGTCTTCTTGTGCAAGAACCTCAGAAAGGCAACCCAAGAGCGTACCGACGAGAGCCAAACAAAAAAACGACCTCATAGAACAGCATCCGTGCTCATACAGCGATTTACCAGGCGTACCAACCGACTTCTGCTTGCAAGACGGGAAGAAGTCTTGACCAAAATCATTAACGCAACCACCACAAAAAACAAGACACAACCCCGTTCTCGCCAAATCAAATAATCAGTAACGGCACCCCTAAGAACTTATATTTCTATTTCCTGCCACCCTACCTCCCAGCACCGAAAACAACGTGACAAAAACCGCAAACAATAAATATGATACCCAATGATAAAAGAGCAACACCCCCCAGTTTTTAGCAACAAGCCACCCAATAGAGAGGGATGCCGCAAGAGCGACACGCGGAGCAACGCCACTCCTAAATATAACTCCCAAAGGAAGTCCCACGATCAAAGCGGCCGTTATCGAAACCAAGAACTCGATCAAATAAAAAACGCCCGCAAAATAAAATTCTGACACAAGAACCAACAAACCTGTCCCAACTAATGCCGATGCATAAACGTAAACCCAATAAAAAACGACAGACAAAACTAAAACAAAAACCACAATTTTCAACCCGGAAAAAAAGCGAAACACTTTTTGCTCGTGCCGGTCGTTTACCATGGCATATATACCTGCATCGGGCTAGATGTCAGCGTTGGTTCGATCATCAACCAACGAATTCGACTCCGACAAAACAGGCTGCAGCGACCGATTGGCCACCATATAATGAGCCGAACGCATAGACGGTGCGGCTTTAAAAGGTCTCATCTAGGAGTGCTCGTCGACGCACCGCTCCATCGTGGGCCAATATTATAAAACTCGCAGATGTCCCATAGTATTCGCCACCGCTCAAAGGCCGATGTAGCACTGCTGGCGCCACGCAGCGTCTCCCCAGCGTCACCGTAGGGAAGTTCACCATATTCAATGTAGCACATAAACACAACACCTCCGGCAGGTTTACGTGACCCGCAGAACACTAGACCGCCGCACCACGACACTCGATCCTTATGGAATTAGCGTTGGATCAACCTTATCCAGCCATGGGGGCGGGGAAACAGTATCCGGTCCACCATTGCATGCACCGAGGCAAGCGAGCCTTCCCCATGACCCCCATCGTTGGCATTTCTTGCTGAATGGTTTACGGCACCATTTCCTTCCTTTTGAACCACAACAACCATAACAATTAGCCAAATCAGGGCACTGCACATAACACGGCTTCTTCATATTCGGCTTATTGGGATCACAGTTTTGACCACTGCATTCACTTGACGACAGCCCGAGGGGATCTTTATACCTTAAAGGATTGCCTTTCACATAAACGTAAGTATTCATCCCACCAACCAGATCAACCGGATCGCTCTTTGCGTAGCGCCCAACGCGCGGACGAAAATACCGGTATCGATTGTAATACATACTTACACTTTCGCCCTGATACTGACCTGGAAACCGAAATCTTCCCGCTATTTTCGAATAATTCTCTATCGCTTCACCGAACGTGCTATAACGTATAGTCCAACTCACGGCACCATTGGCTTTAGCTGTCTTATACACTGTGCCCAGATGGTCAGTGTGATAGTAATGGCGTTTTCCGTTGACTTCTGTCCAGACTGGATCTGTTCCCCAAGTACTGCCAGGCCTAAAGCCGTAGCGCTGAATTAGGTCACCATTCTTTTCGTACTCGGCAATCAGACCGTCGTCCGCATAGAGGAAGTAGGTGCGCTCGCCGTCGACCTCCTTCCACAGCCGTCGGCCGAAGGGGTCGTAAGCATAGCGGGCGGTGAGGCCATCGGGGCGCTCGAGGCGGGCGAGGCGGTTGTTGAGATTGTAAGCGTAGTGCGTCGTGTCGTTACCTTCGGTGCGAATGACAGTGCTGCCATTGGCGTCGTAGGTGAAGGTGACGTCGTCGTAGCCAAGCAGCTGGTTGGCGGCGTTGTAGCGCCACTCGCCCTCGGTGTCGGCGCTGGTGAGCCGGTTGCCCGCCGGGTCGTAGGTGTAGTGCTCGTCGGCGAGCGTGGGGTTCACCGCGTCGGTGAGGCGGTCGAGGCGGTCGTAGGTGTATTCGTAGCGTCCGTGCTCGGTGGCCTTGACGGTGATGTTGCCGGCGTCATTGTAGGTGTAGCGGTAGTCCATGATGGTGGCATCCGCCGGGTCTTCGCCGCGGATGCGCGTCGGGCGCAGGAAGCCGTCGTAGGTGAAGTGGCGCTCGCCGCCGCCGGGCAACAGCACACGGCCGGGCTTGTGCCACTGGAACTGGTCGCGCACCAGGTGCGCGCCGTCAGGGAAGTCGATGCCGGTCAACAGGCCCGCGTCGTTGTAGCTGAATCCGTAGCGATCGCCGCCCGGGTAGGTGAGCGCCCGTTTCTGGCCGTTGGCGGTGTAGTCGTAGCGAAAGGTCTTGGTGAACGGCCCAAAGTCGACGGTGGTGGCAGTGCGCCGGTCGAGGCGGTCGTAGCCGTACGTAGCGGACGTCTCACCATCGTCGTAGCCGGCGAGCTTACCGGTATTGGTGTAGTCGAAGGTGATCCGGCGCGAGGGTGTCCCCGTGGCGGCGTCCGGGTAGTAGGCGGTGGCGGTGCGCCGGCCGGCGGCATCGTAGGTGTGCACCGTGCGTTGGCCTTTGGCGTCGGTCTGAGCCTTGAGTTTACCCGTTGGTGTGTAGTCGTAACGCCAAGTCTCGCCGTCGGGCCAGATGGTCCGGGTTTTCTCGCCGCGGCGGTTGTAGGCGAACCGGCGAATGACGACGCCACGCTGGTTGGTCACCGCGCGCAGGTTGTCGGCGTCGTCGTAGGCGTAGCGCACGGTGTGGCCCGT
>NZ_JBNAZM010000052.1:0-31736 GCF_051195215.1 Arhodomonas sp. AD133
AGCAAAGAGCAAAGAGCAAAGAGCAAAGAGCAAAGAGCAAAGAGCAAAGAGCAAAGAGCAAAGAGCAAAGAGCAAAGGCCGAAGTTCGAAGTTCGAAGTTCGAAGTTCGAAGTTCGAAGTTCGAAGTTCGAAGTTCGAAGCCGAAGTTCGAAGCCCGAAGCCCGAAGTCCGAAGTCCGAAGTCCGAAGATCAAATAGCGGCACTCGCCGCCGTGTGTGGTAGTGCCCTGGTGGCGAGGCGCCCCATCCGGTAAGGGCATTCGTACCCGAAGCCTTGCGGCCCGAGCCAAACTCGCCGACTCTCTCGCTTGCCGCTTGCCGCTTGCCGCTTGCCGCTTGCCGCTTGCCGCTTGCCGCTTGCCGCTTGCCGCTTTCCTCTTTCCACTTTCCTCTCTCCCCTCGACTCAGATCCGATCTTTTCATCCGCGTTAAACAATTGATGAAAACGATCGTGTAAGCGGTTTCATTAGGTTGAGTCAACTGCCGTGCCTCCGCGACACTTTCGTCCGTCGTGCCGCACGGCGCGCACCGGGCCACAAAAACGGCGTCCCAGCCCGGTGCGTTCGTCCATGCCGGCGGTGCGTGACGGCATCGTTCATTGAGGAGGAGACAGCGAGCATGAAAAGTCTCAGGCTCGGTGCGCCGGTGGCGCTAGCCATCGCCACGACCATGACCGCGGGGCAAGCACACGCCTTGGAGTTCCACGGGTATCTGCGCTCCGGCGTGGGTTCCAACAGCGAAGGCGGGGATCAGGTCTGCTTCCAGCTTCCGGGCGCGGGATCGAAATACCGCCTGGGCAACGAGTGCGAGACCTATGCCGAGCTCGCGCTGGATCAGAAACTCTACGAGACCGACAGCGGCGCCTACTTCGATTACCACGGCCGTCTCGCCTATGTGGCCGAGGGCGATCAGGACTACGAGTCTTTCGTCGATCTCGCTGATTTCGACAATGACGGCCAGCTCGACACCGACGGTCCCAACGATTTCGCCCTGCGCGAAAACTGGGTGGAGGCGGGCAACGTCGCCGGTGGCATGCTCGAGGGCGCGAAGTTCTGGGCGGGCAAACGCTTCTATCGCCGCCAGGACGTCCACATCACCGACTTCTACTACTGGGACAACAGCGGCCCGGGTGGCGGTATCGAGGACGTGGATCTCGGCTTCGGCAAGCTGGCCTACGCCTATCGACGCAATGTCAACGACAACATCGACGCGGACGGCGACGGCACTCCGGACAGCGAAGCAGTGGTGAGCAGCCACGACTTCCGCCTCTACGGGCTCGAGACCAACCCGGGCGGCAGCCTCACCCTGGGGCTCGACTACAAGCACGCCGACAGCCAGGACGACCTGGACACCACCAATGGTTGGCTCGCCACGGTGCAGCACACGCAGGACGGTGTGCTCGGCGGTTACAACCGTGTCGCCCTTCAGTACGGCAAGGGCGCTGCGGCGAATCTGGCCGCGGCCTATCCGAATCCGATCGGTGACGAGGACGCCAAGAGCTGGCGGATCGTCGAGCAGCTCCAGTGGCAGACGAGCAAGCGTTTCTCGGGGCAGTTCACCACGGTCTACCAGCATCAGGAAGACAACCAGGACTGGTTCTCCGCCGGCGTGCGTCCCATCGTCCACTTCAACCAGTACTTCGATCTCGCCGTGGAGGTGGGCTATGACCAGGTGGACCCCGAAGACGGCGATACCAGCCGCCTGACCAAGGTCACCGTCGCCCCGCAGATCACACCCGAGGCGAGCTTCTGGTCGCGGCCGGCCCTGCGCGCGTTCGTGACCTACGCCGACTGGAACGACGCCGCCGGAGAGCTCGGCGACGGTGTCTTCGGCACCGATACGAGCGGGCTGACCTACGGTATTCAGGTCGAGGCCTGGTGGTAGGACGGTCCGGATGGCGGGGCATTGGCCCCGCCACCATCACAACCTTTCAACCGACAGGGATCACATGAGCGCCAATGACCGAAACTGGTGGCGCGGCAGCGTCATCTACCAGATCTATCCGCGCAGCTTCCTCGATGCCAACGGCGATGGTATCGGCGATCTCGAGGGGATTCGCCGCAAACTCGATTACGTGGCGGACCTTGGTGTGGACGCGATCTGGATATCGCCGTTTTTCCGGTCGCCCATGAAGGATTTCGGCTACGACGTTTCCGACTACTGCGCCGTGGATCCCATGTTCGGCAGCCTCTCGGACTTCGACCGGGTGGTCGCCGAGGCCCACGACCGGAATCTGAAGGTGATGATCGACCAGGTGCTCTCCCACACCTCCGATCAGCACCCGTGGTTTGCCGAGAGTCGCGCGGATCGGTCCAACGCGAAGGCGGACTGGTATGTCTGGTCCGACGGCAACCCCGACGGCACGCCACCCAACAACTGGTTGTCGGTCTTCGGCGGCTCCGCCTGGCAGTGGGATACGCGCCGCTGTCAGTTCTACCTGCACAACTTCCTGCCGAGCCAGCCGGACCTCAACTGGCACAACCCCGAGGTCGTCGAAGCCATGCTCGAGAACCTGCGCTTCTGGCTGGAGCGCGGGGTCGACGGTTTCCGCCTGGACGCGATCAACTACGCGTTCCACGATCCGGCGCTGCGCAGCAATGAGCCGCTCGACGACAGCTTCCGGCCGGGGCTCGCGAATCCGGAGAACCCCTACAGTTTTCAGCAGCATGTCTACGACAAGAGCCGGCCGGAGATGATCGGCCTGCTCCAGCGCCTGCGGGCTCTCGCGGACGAATACGGCGCCACCGCACTGATGGGCGAGATCGGCGATGACAATGGCCGCGAGCGCATGGCCGAGTACACCGGCGGCGGCGACAAGCTGCACATGGCTTACAGCTTCGACCTGCTGACCGAAGCCTCCAGCGCAGCGTTCATCCGTGAAACCGTCGAGGGCGTGGAAGGGATGCTCGGCGATGGTTACGCATGCTGGTCGGTGGGCAACCACGACACGGAGCGGGTGGCGACGCGCTGGGGCCGTGGTGCCGACCCCGATGCCGTAGGCCCGCTGTATATGGCGCTCGTGCTGTCCCTGCGGGGGGCAGCCTGTGTTTACCAGGGTGACGAGCTCGGGTTGACCGAGGCCGAGCTCGCCTTCGAGGATCTCCAGGATCCCTACGGCATCAACATGTGGCCGCGCTACAAGGGGCGCGACGGCTGCCGTACGCCCATGCCCTGGGAGGCCGGTGCGCCGCAGGCGGGTTTCACCGATGGCACGCCGTGGCTGCCCATACCCAGTGAGCACCGCGAGCAGGCAGTGGATGTCCAACGCTCCCGCAGCGACTCGGCGTTGGAGCGTTGCCGGGCCTTCCTGGCGTTCCGTCGCGCACATCCTGCTCTGGTGGACGGCACCATTCGCTTCCACGACGCGCCTGGCGAGACACTGCTGTTCGAGCGCGAGTCTGACGACGAGCGGCTGCTCGTGGCGTTCAATCTGGCCGGGGAACCGGCGGAAATCCGGGTGCCCGACGGGCTCGCGGTGACAGCGCTTTCCGGCCACGGCTTCGCCGGCGAGGTCAGTGACGGGCACGTATGCCTGCCTGGCTACCAGGCGCTGTTCGCCCGGTTCTGAATGCAGCCGCCGAGGAGGGGAGAGACATGGCCGAGGTGTTGCTGGAAGGCATTCGCAAACGTTTCGGGGAGGTGGAGACCATTCACGGGCTCGACCTCACGGTTGAGGAGGGTGAGTTCGTCGTGTTCGTCGGCCCGTCCGGCTGTGGCAAGTCCACGCTGCTGCGGCTGATCGCCGGCCTCGAGGAGATCACCGAGGGGCGGTTGAGCATCGCCGGGCAGACGGTCAACGACGTGCCGCCTGCGGACCGGGGCGTGGCCATGGTTTTCCAGTCCTACGCGCTCTATCCGCACATGAGCGTGTTCGAGAACATGGCCTTCGGCCTCAAGCTCGCCCGGCGGGGCAAGGCGGAGATTCGCCGCCGGGTGGAAGCGGCGGCGCGCATTCTCCAGATCGAGCCGCTGCTCGAGCGGCGTCCCAGCCAACTCTCCGGCGGCCAGCGTCAGCGCGTCGCCATTGGCCGCGCCATCGTGCGGGAGCCGTCGGTGTTCCTCTTCGACGAGCCGCTGTCCAATCTGGATGCGGCGCTGCGCATCCAGATGCGCATGGAGATATCGCGCCTCCATCACGAGCTCGGCACCACCATGATCTACGTGACGCACGATCAGGTGGAGGCCATGACCATGGCCGACAAGATCGTCGTCCTGAACGACGGCCGCATCGCCCAGGTGGGTGCGCCCCTCACCCTCTATCACCATCCCGCCGACCGCTTCGTCGCCGGCTTCATCGGTTCGCCGTGCATGAACTTCCTGGAGGGCGAGCTGCTGGAAGGGCATGCCGATGGCGCGCGGGTGAAGCTCGCGGACGGCACCGAGCTTCCGGTGGCGGTGGATGCCGCCGCTGCCCGTAGCGGCGATGCGGTGACCGTCGGTGTCCGGCCCGAGCACGTGGTCGCCGAGGAGCAGGCCGATGCGGCAGTGAGCGGGCGGGTCGAAGTGGTCGAGCAGTTGGGCGAGTCGACGTTGCTCAACGTGGCCACTGACACGGGTACCGCCCTGGTGGCCAGGTTTGCCGGCAACCGCTTCTTCACCCATGGCGAAGACGTGCGTATCGGGGTCGTCGCCGACGGATGTCATCTGTTCGATGCCCGGGGCGCGGCATTCGCCCGTGTCTCTGGCGCCGAGGACGTACGTGCCTGTCAGCCGGTCGCCGCGGTGGCGGCGCGATGACGGCACGGTGCACGGGGCATACAACGATAACGTGATCAGGAGGATAGGAATGAAAGCGCGACACGCAATCACTGCCGGATTGGCTCTTGGTTTGGCCGCCAGCGTTCAGGCGACGGAGCCGGGCGAGATCACCATATGGGTGGGTAGCGACAAGGGCTACCAGGGGATCGAGAAAGTCGGCGAACGCTTCACCGAGGATACGGGCATTCCGGTTACCGTCGAGCATCCGGAGGATGTCACCAGCAAGTTCCCGCAGGCTGCCGCCTCCGGCAAGGGGCCGGATATTTTCTTCTGGGCGCATGACCGGCTCGGCGAATGGGTGCAGGGCGGGCTGATCAAGCGCGTCTCCCCCAGCCCCGAGATTCGCGAGGATATTGCCGAGACCGGGTGGGACGGGTTCACCATCGGAAGCCAGGTCTATGGCTACCCGGTGTCCTTCGAGTCGGTGTCGCTCATCTACAACCGCGACCTCGTCGATACCCCGCCGGAGACCTTCGAGGAGGTCATCGAGCTCGACAAGAAGCTGCGTGAGCAGGGCAAACACGCCATCCTCTGGGACTACAACGAGCCGTACTTCAGCTGGCCGCTGCTCGCCGCCAATGGCGGTTACGTCTTCGAAAAGGCCGAAGACGGTGACTACATCACCGGCAGTACCGGCGTGGACAGCGCAGGCGCTCGCGAAGGTATGGAGACCATCGTGAGACTGATCGAGGAGGGGGTGATGCCTCGCGGGGCGAGCTACTCCGACATGGAGGCCGGGGTGAACAATGGCGACATCGCGATGATGATCAGCGGCCCCTGGGCGTGGGAGAACCTCAAGACCAGCGGTATCGATTTCGGAGTCGCCCCCATACCCAAGGTCGGCGACGAATACGGCAAGCCCTTCGTGGGCGTGTGGGGGGCGATGATCAGCGCCTCGAGCCCGAACGTGGACCTGGCGACGCTGTTCCTGGAGGACTACCTGCTGCAACACCATGGGCTCGCCACGGTGAACGCCGACGTGTCCCTGGGCACGCCTGCGAGCAAGAGCTTCTACGAAAAGGTCGCTGACGATCCCGGCAGTGGGCCCATTCGCGCGACCATGAAGAACGTGCGCCTGGGCGAGCCCATGCCGAATGTGCCCGCCATGGGCCGGTTCTGGTCGGCGATGGAATCGGCGTTGCAGAACGTCACTGCCGGGCGCCAGGACGCGGACGCCGCGCTCGCGGCGGCGGCGAAACGCATCGAGGCGCAGTAGCGCTGACACGATCGTGGCCCGGGCTGAATCGCCCGGGCCGGTCCAATCGCAATCGGGCGCATCCATGAGTCCCAATACGAAACATCGCCTCGCTCAGGGCGTGGTGGTCGCGATCAGTCTCGCGTTCCTCTATCTGGCGACGATGGTCTACGCAAGTGGCCGTCCGTTGCTGGCGCTGGCGATTGTCGCCGGTACGTTGCTGAGCGCGTACGTTTTCTTCAAGCGGCGTCTCTACGCCTACCGTTACGTCTACCCGGGCCTGCTGACCATGGCGGTATTCCTGGTCTTCCCCATCGTCTACACGGTGTGGATCGGGTTCACGAACTACAGCTCGTCGCACATCCTCACCTTCGAACGCGCCAAGTCGTATTTCCTCGAGCAGACCTACGCCACCGGTGAGGCGGTTTATCCGTATACGCTGCATCGTGGGGAATCGGGTTATCGTTTGCGGCTCGAAGCGCCATCCGGCGAAGCGTACGTCACCGAACCTACCCCGTTGCCGCGTGACGAGCAGACGCCGTTGCCGGCACAGCCAGCCGGGGCCGGCGGCGCATTACCGGAGGCACTCGGCCTGCGTCAGCTCATTGCCCAGCGCGAGGCGCTCAAAAGCCTGAACGTAGCCTTGCCCGACGGTACCGAGCTGCGCATGGCCAAACTGCGCAGCTTCGCACCCATCGCGCCGCGATATCGTGCCAACGACGACGGCACGCTCACCGATCTCAAGACCGGGACCGTGCTCACGCCGGATTTCGAGACCGGCTTCTTCCGCAACGCCGAGGGCGAGGCCGTACCGCCGGGATTTCGCGTTGCCATCGGCATCGACAACTACGAGCGTGTCTTCACCGAGCCCGCTTTCCGCGAGCCGTTCGTGAAGATTTTCGCCTGGACGGTGACTTTCGCCGGGCTCACCGTGCTCTTCGCCACGGCCATCGGCATGGTGCTCGCAGTCATCCTGAGCTGGGAGGCGTTGCGTTTCCGCGGTCTCTACCGGTTGCTGCTGTTCCTGCCGTATGCAGTACCCGGGTTCATCTCGATTCTGGTATTCAAGGGGTTGTTCAACGAGAACTTCGGTGAGATCAACCTGATCCTGAATGCTCTGTTCGGTATCAAGCCGAGCTGGTTCACCGATCCCATGCTCGCCCGCACGATGATCCTCATGGTCAACATCTGGCTCGGCTATCCGTACATCATGGTGTTGTGCATGGGGCTGCTGAAAGCGATTCCCCACGACATCTACGAAGCGTCCGCCCTTGCCGGTGTGGGGCCGGTGCGCACGTTCACGCGGGTGACCTTCCCGTTGTTGATGCGTCCGCTCACGCCGCTGCTCATCGCCGCATTCGCATTCAACTTCAACAACTTCGTGCTCATCGAGCTGCTAACCAGCGGACGGCCGGATTTCCTCGGCACCCAGATTCCGGCGGGCACGACGGACATTCTGGTCACTTACACCTACCGCATCGCCTTCGAGGATTCGGGCAAGAATTTCGGTCTCGCGGCGGCGGTATCCACCGTGATTTTCGCAATGGTGGCGTTGCTGGCGCTGGTGAACCTGCGCGTGACGCGTGCCGGCGGAACCCGGGAGGTATGACACTATGGCCATGGTCATGGGTAAACGTCAGCGCTGGCGGGTATATCTCACCCACGTGCTGCTCATCGCCTTTCTCGTGATGATCCTGTTTCCGTTCTTCATGATCATCATGATTTCCTTGCGGCCGGGCAACTTCGCCTCGGGCAGCCTGATCCCGGAGACGATCAGCCTGGAGCACTGGAAGCTGGCGTTCGGATTTCCGGTTCGGGGGCCGGATGGCGGGTTGATGCAGCCCCCGTTCCCGGTGCTGCTGTGGTTATGGAACTCCATCAAGGTATCCGCGCTCACGGCGACCGGTATTCTCGTTCTGTCGACGACCAGCGCCTATGCTTTCGCGCGGATGCGCTTCCGTTTCAAGCGCACCCTGCTCAACTCGATGCTCATCCTGCAGATGTTCCCGGCCGTGCTTGCGCTGGTGGCCATCTACGCCATCTTCGAGACCATCGGTACGTACGTGCCCGCGCTGGGCATCGACAGCCATGGCGGGCTGGTGCTTTCGTATCTCGGGATGGTGGCTCTGCACATCTGGACCATCAAAGGCTACTTCGACTCCATTCCCGTGGAGATCGAGGAAGCCGCCCGCGTCGACGGTGCCACGCCCTTCCAGACGTTCTTCCACGTGGTCCTGCCCATGGCAGTGCCCATACTGGCGGTGGTTTTCGTGCTCGCCTTCATCATGGCGATCATCGAGTACCCCGTGGCCTCGGTTCTGCTCCAGAGCGAAGAGCAGCTGACCCTGGCCGTGGGCTCACGCTTCTATCTTCAGGATCAACAGTACCTGTGGGGCGATTTCGCCGCGGCGGCAGTGCTGAGCGGGCTGCCGATCACAGCGGTGTTCCTGCTCGCTCAGCGTTGGATCGTCTCGGGGTTGACCGCCGGCGGCGTCAAGGGCTGAGTCGGCACCGCCCCGGGCGCGGGTGTTGGCCCGCCCCGGGGCGCGCGCTGCTACAACCGCTGCGTGACGGTATCGCCCTCCACCAGTGTTCCGCTGAATGCGTGCGCAACCGGTTCGCAGGGGAGTTGGAGGGCGGCGAGCGCGGTGTGCGCCGCTGCGTGACCGATCGCCGCGATGGGGATGTCCACGGTGGTCAGCCGCGGTCGGTAGAGGGCGGCGAGGCGTGTGTTGTCATAGCCGATCACCGAGACGTCCTCGGGCACCCGGTAGCCGGCCTGCGTGAGCGCCTCGATCGCGCCCACCGCCATGTTGTCATTGCCGCAGAATACGGCTGTCCATGACATGCCGTCGCGGAGCAATTCCCGCATCGCTGCCGTTCCGCTTTCCAGCGAGTAGTCGCCGTGACGTATGGCGCTGTCGGCAAGGGTGACACCGTGTTCGCCCGCGCGGTCCCGGAAGCCGGCGTGGCGGTCGGCAGCGTCGTTGATCGCCAGCGGACCGGTAATCGTGGCGAGCGCGCGGTGGCCGTGGTCGACGAGGTAGTCGGCGACCAGGGTGCCGGCGGTGTAGTGATCCACCCACAGACACCGGCCGTCGAGGCCCGGCACCCGGCGGTTCATGACCACGATGGGTACCTCGCGGCGGGACAGCGCCACGAGCTCGTCGTTGCTCAGACCGCCGGCATGGATGATGAGGGCTGCACAGCGCTGTTCCAGCAGGAAGTCGATGGCCCACAGCTCGCCCTTGCGGCGGTTGTAGCCGCTGGCGACCACGAGCATCTGGCCGCAGTCGCGCAGGGTTCGTTCGGCGCTCTGCATGACTGGCGCGTAGTAGGGCGCGCCGATATCGCCCACCACCATCCCGATTCCGATGCCCTGCTGGCGGGCCAGGGATCGCGCGATGGCGCTGGGCCGGTAACCGAGCTCGCGCGCTGCGGCGAGCACTGTCTCGCGGGTGACATCGCTGACCCGCGCGCTGCCGGTGAACACGCGCGAAACCGTCGCCGCGGATACGCCGGCGTGTGCGGCGACCTGGCTTATGGTCGCTCCGTCACGTTGCACGCTGGCTCTCCTCCCATTGGCTCGTGGTCCCCGAAAAGGATACCCGCAACCGTACAAGGGTGTTTGCCATGCGGGAGCAGCGCCCGGCTCGACCCATGGTGGCGAAGCGGGTGAGCGCGGCTATACTGGTTATCCCCTTCCGGGACGGTACATCAGCGTGACGCCTCCCGGTAGGCCCCTCGCACCGCGCTGGCGAGTCAGCGGTGGTCGCGTGCCGGCTTGGCGGCCGGGCTGCGCCGTGCGCGCCCCCGCCCGTTGCGCCGGGATCGGGTCTGCCGGGAGGCGGGGCGGGGGAGGCGGCTTACGGCGCCGTGGTCAGAATTCCCAGTTGCTCGCGGGTATCCGCTGCAGATGCAGGCGGTGGGCCAGGCGAATTATCGGCCGGAGCAGAAACTGCGCGCTGCCGACGATGAACAGCCACACCCCCGCGTCCATCAGACTCGGGTAGAGAAAGAACACACTGCCCACGAGAAACCACGAGCCGATGGCGAAGTCATTGAGCATGCTCAGGACTTCGTAGCGCCGGCGGATAACTACTAATCTTCTCAGAGGTATTGTCATGCGTCAGCCGGTCTGTGCGCCGATGGGACAAGGCGCGAGGCGCGCCGTGTAGCCGGGCTACATGAGCGGCGAGCAACGCGGGGCCATCGGCGCACAGACCGGCCCGAAGGGAGCGCCACAGCGGCCCGGTGGCGGCGTTGCGCTCGCTTGACGTGAGCCCCGCCACGCCGGCGCGAGCGCGCCTTGCCCCCGAACCGCTGTGGCGCTCTGACACATGACAATACCTCTGAGAAGATTAGTAATTGCTCGTGCCCCAGGGTGAAGGTCAGGGAGCCGTCGTCGCCGGCGTTCCATTTCGTGTCGCTGTCCATGATGATGCTCCGATGCGCTCGCGTCAGGCGCCATGCCCGGCTCGATCAATTCCGGCGGTGGCTGCTGTGCGTCGCGCTCAACAGGTGTTGGTAAGCTCGGCGTACCGGAAGCAGTCCGTGGTGTGATCCATGACCACGCCCACCGCCTGGAGGTAGGCATAGCAGATCGTGGGGCCGACGAAGCGCATGCCGGCCCGCCGCAGATCCTTGGACAACCGCTCGGCCAACGGCGTCGAAGTGGGGACGGCACTGATGTCCGGCCAATGGTTGATCACCGGTTGCCCGTCCACGTATCCCCAGAGGTAGTCCGCGAAGCTGCCATGGCGTTCCCGCAGGTCCAGGAACGCGCGGGCGTTCGTGCGCGCCGATTGAATCTTGAGCCGGTTGCGCACGATGCCGCGGTCGCCGCGCAGATCTTCCAGCTCGCCGTCGCTCATGGCCGCCACCTGGGCCGGATCGAATCCGTGGAAGGCGCGGCGATAGCCCTCGCGCTTTTGCAGGATGGTCAGCCACGAAAGCCCCGCCTGGGCGCCTTCGAGGATGAGGAACTCGAACAGGCGGCGGTCGTCGTGAACCGGCACGCCCCACTCGGAATCGTGATAGGCGATGTATGCCGGATCGTCCGTGCACCAGGCGCAGCGTGTAGGCATGATTGGTTCTTTTCGTTCGTGTGCCGGTTCGAAAAGCTTATCACGCGTGCGCCCCGGGTGGCCCGGGGTGGTCGAAAGGGCCTTCGAAAAGGAGATTCGCGATGGAGATCCGTGAACGCGATGCTTTGCTCATCGTCGACGTGCAGCGGGCGATCGACGACCCGAGCTGGGGCGAGCGCAACAACCCGAATGCCGAGCAACGCATCGCCGAGCTGCGAGCCGCCTTCCGCGACGCCGGCCGGCGCGTCTTGCACGTGCGTCACGCCTCCCGCGAGCCCGGTTCCACGTACCGCCCGGACGGTCCCGGGTTCGGCTTCAAGCCGGACGCGCGTCCGCTGGACGACGAACCGGTGATCACGAAATCCGTTAACAGCGCGTTCATCGGCACCGATCTGGAAATCCGGCTGCGTGAATGGGGTGTCGACGGCCTGGTGATCTGCGGTGTGATCACCAACAACTCGGTGGAGGCAACCGTGCGCATGGCCGGCAATCTCGGTTTTCGCACCCGGGTGGTGGCCGATGCCTGTGCCACCTTTGCGCGCACCGATTACCGCGGCCTGCGCCAGGACGCCGAGACGGTCCACGCCCTCTCTCTCGCCAATCTGGACGGGGAGTACGCGCAGGTCGTCACCGCCGAGGCGGTGCTGCGCGCGCTGTCGAACGGCGACTAACCTTTTCGAAAGGTTACTAATCCGATCACAGGTAATGCCACGTGTCAGAGCGCTTGTGCGATTCGGCTGCCAGGCGCGCGAGCGAAGGCGTGGCAAGGCTCACGTCGAGTGAGCGCAACGCCGCAGCCGAATCGCACAAGCGCTCCCTTCGGGCGAGGCTGTCGGGCGCTCTCGCGGCGTTGCTCGTCGCTCATGTAGCGCTTGCTACACCACGCGCCTCGCGCCTTGCGAGAACGCCCGACAGCCTCGCTGACATGTGGTATTACCTATGATCGGATTAGTAGTAGCAATGGCCGGCACCGGGATCGTTCGTCATGTCAGGCGAGCGCCAGTGTCACGCGTACCACATCTGGCTCATCGGGGTGGCGGCTGCGACGGAAGCCCAGCTTCTGACAGAGATGCAGCATGGCGTGGTTCTCGCGCAGCACATCGCCGAACACCTCGCCGATGCCGCGGTGGCGGCAGTAGTCGATGATGCGCTGCATCAGCAGCCGCCCGAGGCCGTGCCCGGTGAAGTCGCGGTGAATGATGATGGCGTATTCGGCGCGGGTGTTGTCCGGATCGGCGCTTATGTGCACCACGCCGTGGATACGTGTGTGCCCCGGGGGGCCGGGCTCGCTGAGCACCAGAGCCATTTCCCGATCGTAGTCCATCTGTGTGAAGCGCGCGGCCTGGATGTGGCTGAGGCGCTTCATGGGCATGAAAAAGCGCAGTCGTACCTCGTCGGGGGTGAGCCGCGTGAATGCTTCGCGCAGCTCGATTTCGTCTTCGGGCACCACTGGGCGCAACATGAGCTGCCGGCCGTCGTCCAGCGTGAGGGTTTCTTCGAGAGCCCGTGGGTAGGGGCGGATGGCCAGGCGCGATGTGCCGCTGCCGTCGCGATCGCTCACCCGCATGCGCGCGTCCAGGGCGAGCACGCCGCGATGGTCTGCGAGCAGGGGGTTGATGTCGACCTCGCTGACCGCACCGATGTCGGCGACCAGCTGCGACAGCCGCATGAGCGTGAGGGCGATCGCTTCGCGGTCGGCGGCCGGAGTGCCGCGAAAACCGCGGAGCTGGCGATCCACGTGGGTGCGGGCGATCATGTCGAGGGCGAGCTTGAGATTCAGCGGCGGCAGGCCGAGGGCCTGGTCGCGAATCACCTCCACGGCGGTGCCCCCCTGACCGAAGAGTACGACCGGGCCGAACTGCGGGTCTTCGGCGATGCCGGCGATCAGCTCCCATGCCTGGGGCCGGTCGATCATGGGCTGCAGGGTGAAGCCGTCGATGCGCACCCCGGGGCGGTGACGGCGTACCCGCTCACGCATGCCCGCGGCGGCCTCGTGTACTTCTCCGGCGTCGGCGAGATCCAGGGCGACGCCGCCGACGTCGCTCTTGTGGGAGATCTCCGGTGACAGGATCTTGAGCGCGAACGGGCCGGACATCGTTGCGGCGAGTCGCCGCGCGTCGTCCTCGTCGGCGGCGATGCGGGTGGGCACCACGGGTACGCCGTAGGCGTCGAGTACGTCCTTGGCCTCGGCCTCGGAAAGCCATTCGCGGCCGTCATCGCGAACCTGGGCAATGATGGACCTGGCGCGCTCCGTGTCCGGCGTGAAAGCTTCGGGCACCGAGGGGGGCGTCTCCAGCAAAGCGCGCTGGTTGCGGTGGAACTCCACCACGTGCATGAACGCGCGCACCGCTGCTTCCGGCGTCGTGTAGCTCGGCAGCCCGGCACGGGCGAAGCGTTGCCGTGCCGGCACGGCCAGGTGGTCGCCGATCCAGTTGGTGAGCACCGGCTTGCGCCCGTGTCGCGGCCGTGCGGTTACCGTGCGTACCACCGCCGCGGCGGCATCGCCCGGATCGGCGATGGCGGTCGGGCAGTTGAGGATCAGTACGGCGTCGGCCTCGTCGGCGTCGAGCAGAACCTCCAGCGCTCGTGCGTAGCGTTCGCCGTCGGCGTCACCAATGATGTCCACCGGGTTGCCCCGTGACCACGTGCTCGGCAGCACGGCGTCCAGGCGTTCACGGGTATCCTCGCTCAGCGTCGCGAGCTGTCCTCCGCGGGCGATGAGTGCGTCGGTTGCGAGTACGCCGACACCCCCGCCGTTGGTGAGGATCACCAGCCGGTCACCGGCCGGCGTTGCTGCCAGCGCCAGGGTCTCCACGGCGGCGAAGAGCTCGCCCAGCGTATCGACCCGCAGCATCCCGCTGCGCTGGAAGGCGGCGTCGTAGACGCTGTCGGCACCGGCAAGGGTGCCGGTATGCGAAGCGGCGGCCTGCGCGCTTTCCGCATGGCGCCCGGATTTGACCACGATCACCGGTTTCATGCGCGCGGCGGCGCGGGCGGCGGACATGAACTTCCGGGCGGCGGTCACCGTCTCCACGTACAGCAGTATCGCGCGGGTATCCGGGTCGCTTGCCAGGTAGTCGAGCATGTCGCCGAAATCCACGTCCGCCATGTCGCCCAGGGAGACCAGGTGGGAGAAGCCGATGTCGCGGCTTTTTGCCCAGTCGAGAACGGCGGTGACGATGGTCCCGGACTGAGTGACGAAGGCGATGCGGCCGTGGGGCGGGGTAAGGTGAGAGAAGCTCGCGTTCAGCCCGATTCGCGGTACGATCAGCCCCAGACCGTTGGGACCGAGTACGCGGAGCAGATGTGGACGTGCGGCCTCGAGTATGGTCTGGCGTCGCTCCCGGCCCTCACGGTCGCCGCCTTCGCCGAAACCGGCGGTGATCACGACGGCGGCACGGGTGCCGCGCCGCCCGAGCGCGTCGACGATTTCCGCTACCGTGTGTGGCGGCGTGGCGATTACGGCTAGATCGGGCGTTATCGGCAGGCTTGCCACGTCGGGATAGGCGAGAACACCCTCCACGGCGGCGTGTCGGGGGTTGACCGGCATTACCGGCCCCTCGAAGCCGGACTTGAACAGGTTGTGGGCGACGACGCTGCCTACACTGCCGGCCCGGCGGCTGGCGCCGATCAGGGCGACGGAGCGGGGTGCGAGGAGGTATTCGAGATTGCGTATGGTCATAGCGGGTGCGCGGACGCTTCCATGGCGGGCCGACGCGTGACAGTAAAGCAGTCATCGGTGTCGACTGCCCACCCGCCCGGGTCTCCGTCCGTCGCGGGGGTGCAGGTGACAGGTACCCGGCGGGGACTGGTCCTCGCCTGCGTGATGCTCGCGATGTTCATGGCGGCCATCGAGGGCACCATCGTGGCCACCGCGATGCCCCACATCGTCGCCGAGCTGGGCGGATTCAGCCTCTATACCTGGGTGTTCAGCGGCTTTCTCCTCGCCCAGGCCGTTGCCACACCGGTGGCGGGCAAGCTCGCGGACCTTTATGGGCGGCGGCCGGTGTTCACCGCCGGGGTGGGGGTGTTCCTCACCGGGTCGGTGCTGTGCGGCATGGCGCCCACCATGGTCTGGCTGGTGGTACTCCGCGTGGTACAGGGGGTGGGCGCCGGCGCGGTGCAGCCAATCGCCGCGACCCTGGTGGGCGATCTCTACACCCTGGAGGAGCGCTCGCGCATTCAGGGCTGGCTGTCGAGTACCTGGGGCATCTCCGCCGTGCTGGGGCCGGTGATCGGTGGTGTGATCGTCCAGTACGCTCACTGGTCCTGGATATTCTGGCTGCACTTGCCATTCGGTTTGTTCGCGATCGTCGGCGTTCGGCGCTTTCTCCGCGAGCGCGTGGACGGCCACCGCCGCACGGTGGATTACGCCGGGGCCGGCTGGTTCTTCGTGGGCTGCTCGGCGATTCTGCTACTGCTGGTACAGGGCGGTGTCGCCTTCCCGTGGATCTCCACCACGGCGCTGTCGCTGGCGGCATTGGGGGCATTGGCGGTCGTGGGCTTCTTTCACCGTGAGCGCAGGGCCCGTGAGCCCTTGATGGAGCTGTCCCTGTGGCGGCATCCGCTCATTCGGGTGGCCAATGGCGCGACGCTCACCGCGGGCATGATGCTCATCGGCCTGACCACGTTCGTGCCCACCTTCGTCCAGGGGGTGCTCGGTCGCGGACCGGTGGTGGCGGGATTCACGCTCACCGCCGTTTCCATTGGTTGGCCCACGGCCGCGGTGATCTGCGGACGGCTGCTGCCGCGTCTCGGGGCCCGGATCACTGCCCGCATCGGTGGCGTCTTCCTTTGCCTCGGCGGGCTGGTGTTCGTGCTTCCGCCGTTGCTACCGGGGCCGTGGTGGCCGGCGCTGGGCTCCCTGTGCACGGGGGCGGGCATGGGCTTCGCCAATACCACCTTCATCGTGAGCATCCAGGGCGCGGTGGCATGGGGGCAGCGGGCCTCCGCCACGGCATCGAACCTGTTCATGCGCATGTTCGGCAGCGCGCTCGGTGCTGCGGCACTGGGCGGCGTGCTCAACCAGCGTCTGCAACAGTTAATGGGCGCGGATGCCGCCGATCTGGCCGATGTCCGCCGTTTGCTCGGCCACGGTGGTGCCGCCGTGGAAACGCTCGATCCCGGGTTGCGTGCCGCGTTGGCCGGGGGGCTGGAGTGGGTATTCATCGGAATCCTCGTGTGTGCCGTGGCGACGTTCGTGCAGGCGCTGCGGTTGCCACTCATGGGCTACCGAGGCTGAGCAGCACCATTGGCAGAGTGACGGCCGAGAGCAGGGTCTGCACGGTGAGCAGAGTCGCCACCAGCGTGTGGTTACCGCCGAGCTGACGCGCCAGGATGAACGCCGAGGTGGCCGTGGGCAGGGCGGCGAAGAGCACTAGAACGCGGGTCTCCAGGCCCGTGAGTCCGAGTCCGGCCGCGGCGAGCCAGGCAATGAACGGCATCACGGCGAGCTTGAGCGCTGCGCCGGTGGTCAGGGCGAAACCGTTCCCCCACGCCGTTCGCAACTGCAGCCCCGCGCCCACCGTCATCAGGCCGAGCGGCAGCGCCGCCCTGCCGACGATCTCGAGCACACCCTCGCTGCCCAGGGGTAGTCCGACGCCGCTGCGGTTGAGCACGATACCGGCGAGGCAGGCGAGAATCAGGGGATTGCGGGCGATGCCCGCGAGCGTCGCCGTCAGAGATCCCCGTCCACCGGCGTAGCGCAGCAGTATGGCGACGCATAGCACGTTGACCAGGGGGATCAGCAGCGCCATCACGAGCGCGGCGACCGCCGCACCCGCCGGGCCATAGACCGCGAGCGCCGTCGCCACCCCCAGGTAGGTGTTGAAACGGATACCGCCCTGGAAAATCGAGGTGAAGCTCGGACCATCCACCGCCAGAACGGGGCGGAGAGCGAGCAGCACGAAGGTCATCAGCGCCAGCGTCGCGATCACCGCCCCGGCCACCGGGGCGATCCGCCCGCCCTCGATGCTGGCGGTGGCGAGCTTTTCCACCAAGAGCGCCGGGAAAAGCACGAAGTAGACCAGACGTTCGAGCTGCGCCCAGAACCCGTCGCCGGGAAAGCCCATGCGGCGGAGAAAATGGCCCAGCGCGATCAGCGCGAAGATGGGCACCAGGGCGGTGACGATGGTCTGGAGGTTGGCGACGAACAAGGCAGTCCCTGATGGCGACGGAAAGTTCGCAGGCTATTCTACCGGTTGCCTCGGCGCCTTCATCGGTAGCGGACGGTCAAAAGTCCCAAATGCTGGTCGAGTCGGGTGACTCTCGGACACCTGGCCGTCCGTGTGTGGCTCGATTCCGATTCCGGGATCCGCCGCGAGGAAGGTGCTGCCGAGCTCAGTGACAAGCTGCAGCGAATCGTAGCCGAATCGGCAACAACAGTGGGTCAAGCCGCTTCAATGGCTCTTTGAATCCGTGCAGAGGTGGATTACCACTGGCTCGACTACGAGCTTCTACTCGGTGTTTTATGTGCTAATCGCTATAAACACAAATTATGACGTTTGGCGCATAAGTCGTGGATATGCGCCAAATCCGATATTGATACGTTATCGGATTTGGCGCATACTTGAGGCCGGGGTGAACGCCATGACCGACCTAGCCCGAACACCGAAACAACTCGGCAACCTGGTGCGCCGGTCCCGCAAACGCCGTGGTCTTAGCCAGACACAGCTTGGCGAGATGGCTGGACTGCGCCAGGAGACCATCTCGCTTATCGAAACCGGCAATCCGGCAGCGAAGCTGGAGACGATCTTGGCGGTACTCGCTGCGTTGGATCTCGAGTTCCGGATTATGCCGCGATCGAAAGGTGGAGCAGCCGATATCGAGGACATTTTCTGATGCCGCGCCGCCCCCGCCACGAGCCCCTGCACGTTCTCCTGAACAACCGACTTGTCGGTCACCTGAGCAAGACGGCGAGTGGCGCCATAGCCTTTCAGTACGATCAGAGCTGGCTGGACTGGGGGCATGCGCTGCCGGTCTCGCTCTCTTTACCCCTGCGTGAGGATGTCTACAGGGGGGCGCCGGTCGTTGCCGTGTTCGACAACCTCCTACCGGACTCGGATGCGCTGCGCCGGCGCGTCGCCGAGAAGGTCGGCGCCGCCGGTACCGACGCCTACGACTTGCTCGCCGCCGTCGGCCATGACTGCGTGGGTGCATTGCAATTCATCGGCGAGGGTGATGTTTCGGCCGATTCCTTCGCGATTGCGGGCGAGACGGTCGATGACGAAGCGATCGAAAAATTGCTCAACGGTCTGTCCCAGGCTCCGCTCGGCTTGGAGAGGGAGGACGCGTTCCGAATTTCGGTCGCGGGCGCACAGGAAAAAACGGCGCTGCTATGGCATGACGGCCGGTGGCTAAAGCCTCACGGCACGACACCGACAACCCATATATTGAAGACGCAGATTGGCAAGTTGCCAAACGGCATCGACCTGTCGAACAGCGTCGAGAACGAATATTACTGCCTCAAGTTGGCTGCGGCCTTTGGCCTGCCGGTCAACACGGCCGAAATCCGCATGTTCGGCGAGACCAAGGCGCTCGTGATCGAACGGTTTGACCGTCGCTGGACGAAGGACGGACGCTTGCTTCGGCTACCGCAGGAAGATTGTTGCCAGGCGCTGTCTGTGCCGCCGACCCTCAAGTATCAAAGTGACGGCGGTCCGGGCCTGCTCCAAGTGCTCGGTTTGCTGAAGGGCAGCGATAACCCAGCCGCGGATCAGGCCACGGTTTTCAAGGCCCAGATACTATTTTGGCTGATCGGCGCCACTGATGGACATGCCAAGAATTTCAGCGTTTTCCTGGGGCCCGGTGGCAGCTACTATCTCACGCCGCTCTATGATGTCCTTACGGCACAGCCGAGCCTGGACGCACGTCACATCGAACGTAAACAAGTGCGGCTTGCCATGTCGATCGGCAGAAATCGTCACTACAAGATCAGTGAGATCCATGAGCGGCATTTCATGCAGACGGGTGAAGCAGCCGGGCTGCCAAACGCGCTCGTCCGCGACGCCATCGCTGAGATGGCAGCAAGGGCTGAGGACGCCATTGAGAAGGTAGAAAGCGAACTGCCGGCGGATTTCCCGCCCGGGATTCATGACGCCGTGAAGGACGCGATCATGGCGCGGGTTCACAGACTTTGGGGCACTGTATAGGCGCGTTCATGCCCCATCATCAAGGAAGCCGCCGCGTCAACTCAGGTTTCGTCGAACCGAAACGCCCAGGCATCGAAGCGGACAAGGCTGTCAGGGCTCGGGCAGGAACACGCGGGTATCGAACTTCTGCCGCTTCCGGGAGATGAGCGTGCGGAACTTGCGCATGTTGGCGTCGGCGTAGAGCACCTTGTCGCAGAAGCGGTCGTAGGCGTCCATGTCGGCGACCATGACGATGAGGATGAAATCGACTTCGCCGGTGACCTTGTAGCACTGGGTGACCTCGGGTGCAGCGAGCACGCGCTTGAGGAAGCGGTCGTAGAGGTCCTTCTGATCCCGTTCCATGGTCACTTCCACGACCATGTGCAGCGAGGTGCCCAGCTTTTCCGGGGCGAGTAGCGCCACTTCCCGTTCGATCACACCTTCCGCTTTCAACTGCCGCACCCGTTTCAGGCAGGCCGAAGGCGAGAGGCCGACGGCTTCCGCGAGGGCCTGGTTCGTGAGGCTGCTGTCGTTCTGCAGCGTGTCCAGTATGCGGCGGTCGAGACGGTCCATATCGAAAGAATCTGTCGCACAAAGGGTGATAAAGAACGATTATGCCGCGTCGTCGGCAAATCGGAAAATTGATTCTGCACCGTCTCGATAGCATGGGGGCTCATTCAGCGAACGCGTGAATCGCCCATGCGCAAAGGATTGACCCAATCGATGCTGCGACTCGCGAAAGAAGCCGGCGCGGTCTACGTCACCCTGCTCAAGATCATTGTGCCCGCGTTGTTGGTGGTGAAGGCGTTGGAGCTGATCGGCGTGACCCGGTGGCTGGCAGTGGCGCTGGCGCCCGTTATGGGGGCGTTGGGCTTACCGGAGTTCTTCAGCATCGTTTGGGCGACGACGCTCATGACGAACCTCTTCACGGGTATTGTCGTGTTTTCCGAGGTGGCTGCCGGAGACCCTGTGACGGTGGCGCAGGTATCGGTGCTGGGTGCCTTGATGCTGATGGGCCATGCGCTGCCGGTCGAGGGGGCCGTGGCGAAACGTGCCGGGGTGCCGTGGTGGCTCACTCTGGCTCTGCGCATCGGCGGCGGATTCGTGTTGGGGTGGCTATTGCATCAGGGGTATGAGGCCACTGGCACGCTACAGCAGGCCAACCGGCTCGCCTGGCAGCCCGAGCGGCCCGACGCGGGGCTGTCGGCGTGGCTATGGTTCCAGGGGCGAACCCTCGGCGGAATTTATTTCATCATTCTCGGGTTGATGGTGCTCCTCGCAGTGCTGCGGCGGCTCGGTATCGAGCGGCTGATGCATACCCTGCTCGGTCCGCCCCTGCGCGTTCTGGGCATCGGCCGGGAGGCGGCCAATACGACCGTCATCGGCTTGACGCTGGGGCTCAGCTACGGCGCCGGCCTGTTGATTCGTGACACGGACTCCGGCGCGCTCGGCCCCCGCGATGCCTACCTGACTCTGTGCTTTCTCGGCCTGTGCCACAGCCTTATCGAGGATACGCTGCTGATTGCGTTGATCGGGGCGGATCTGAGCGCGGTGCTATGGGGGCGTTTGGTGATGGCGTTTGCGTTGGTTGGCTTGATCGCGCGGTTCAAGCCCGGCGATCGCCTCGACGATGCGGTCGAAGCCGATGGGTAGCCCGCATGGGAGGGGCTGTCGCGTCTTCTCACCGGTCAGCAGCTTTGCCGGGACGTTGCCGGCGCGGCCGTGGATAGTGGACCTGGCTCAGGAGGCCTCCGGCAATAGGCGAAACGGAATGGACCCGATTAGCTCCGGGATGGATCAGGTTGTCGCTCATCGTTGAGCAGAACTTGCCGACAGTTTCATGGAAAGCTGTCTACTATGGCATGGCTGGCGTCTTGAACGCGGGCCGGTTGTGGGAGAACCTGTCGGCTCCGGGTAGGGGCACGCCGCACAGAGCGGAAAGGTAAGGTTTTGTCTTGGAGTGAGGGGGCATGATCGAGACCACGTGGATCCCGCACGGACGGCACTACACCGAACCCGCTGGTATATCCGCGCGGTGACCCGGGAAACCGATGCGCCTGTCGACAACGCAATGCGGAGGCGGATTCCGTTTCTGACGATCTCGTGCACCACGGTGTCGCTTCGCGGTCATGAGCCAGCGGAACCAGCCCCGGCATCCGCGTTCTGCCCGATACCCGGCATGCACAAGCAAGAAGGAGAATGAGGCATGGAACCGTTCATTGGCGAAATCCGCATGGTGGGCTTCAACTACGCACCTGAGGGCTGGGCGATCTGCGATGGCAGCCTCATTGCCATTTCCCAGAACCAGGCGCTGTACGCTTTGCTCGGCACCGAGTTCGGGGGCGATGGCCGGACGACGTTCGCCCTGCCTGATCTGCGCGGCCGCGTGCCGATCAACCAGGGCCGCGGCCCTGGCTTGAGTCTCTACCGAATGGGCTTCGAGGGCGGCGTTGAGGAGCAGTTCCTCACCATGGCCTCGCTGCCGCAACACACCCACGATCTGGGTACAGGCGCCTCCGCGGAAGTGAACGTGTCGCAACCGGCCTATGACGGCAACAGCAATGCCGACGCACCCAGCAGCGATGCGGTGCCGTCAAAGGTCCTCTCGGGTCTCACTGCCCTCAGCGCCTATAGCACCGAAACACCGAATACGACGCTGAAGGCCGGCACAGGCGAGCTCAGCGGGCAGACGGCGCAGACCGGCAACGGGCAGCCGTTCGACCTGCGCCAGCCCTATCTGACCGTGAACTTCATTATCGCAACCCAAGGGATATTCCCCCCTCGCCAGTAGGGCGCGCGGGGCCGGCGCGACGCCGCTGGCCCCCGTTTTTTTGTTTGGGGCACTGGTTTGAGGGGGAAACCATGCGGTGCAACGCATCGGTTATAAGCATTGCGACGGGGCTTGTCTTTCTAATCGGTCAGGGGCTTGGGGCAGCCTCGGCTTCCACGGGAAATCCGCAGCCACCGCTAACGCGGCCGTCAGCGGCCGCAACATCACCGTTTACGGACGTTTCCACGGCGCCTAGCGCCCGGCGGTCTACCAGCGAGCTTCTGCTGGTCGACGCCAATGTCTCATCGCGTGCAGCGCTCGAGCGCAATATCCGTCGCCCGGCTACGGTGGCGACGGTCTCGTCCGAGAAGGACCTTGCGGGGCTGATACGCAGGGGGCAGCAGTTCAGTGCGTTGCACCTGGTCACTCACGGCCTTTCCGGCGCAATCCGGCTGGGCGGCCGCTCGTACAGCGATCCGTCCAGCCTGGCTCGAACCCTGGAACCATTGCTCACCGCCGATGGGAAGCTGGTTCTGTACGGATGCGATGTCGCGGCAGACGCAACGGGCCGGGCCTTCGTGGATCGCCTGTCGGCGGAGCTGGGACGCCCGGTGTTCGCTTCCGCCGACGCCACTGGTAACAAGGGGCTGGGTGCCGACTGGGAGCTGGAATACGCGGCGGCAGGCGCAACCCGGAGTCAGGCGGTTTCCTTGTTCCCGGAAAGTGTGCCCGGCTTCGATCAGATCCTCGCGAACACGGCTTACCGCTTCGCTTCCGGCGACCAAGTGACGCTCTCCGGAGCACTTGCTGCGCTCTCCAATCGATCTCAATTCACGATCGAGCTCTGGACGAAGTTCGATTCTGTCAGCGGCACCCAGAATATCGTCAACTTCGCGGACGGGAGCCAAAGCACCTGCAGCAGCGGCACGTGCGGCGGCTGGATCCTGGACAGTGGCAAGTTCTCGGTGGATCTCGGCGGGGGGTGGGGAGTCGGTCAATATACCGACAGCAGTTCCGTGTCATTGACTGCGGGCCAATGGCACCACGTGGCGTGGGTGTTCGATTCCGGCTCCCACACGTTTTATGTCGATGGTTCTTTCATCGGTACGTTTGCTGACAGTGCCGGTAATACCACCACGTTCGATTATTCGGGCTTCGGTCTCTCCGATCTCTGGCTGGGCCCGAGCTTTCCTTCTGGCGACAAGAACATCCAGGACTTTGCCGGTGATTTGGACGATGTCCGCATCTGGACCACGGTCCGCACGCAAAGCCAAATCCAGAACAACCGGGATACGGAGCTTGCCGGCAGCGAATCCGGGTTGCTCGCCTACTGGAAGCTCAACGAAACCAGCGGCTCCACGGTTACGGACAGCGCGTCGAGCTATGACGGTACCAGTACCGGCGTGACGCTGGGTGTGGATGGTGCGTTCACGCTCTCCGATAGCGACGGTGACCTCACCGCTGGCGGTAGCGTCACCGAGCCCGTGGCGATTCCGACCACCATCGATACCTCCGGCGAGGCCATCAACGTCTTTGACTTCACCCTGAGCGACGGGGGCGGTGGCGACGGGCTCGCCATGAACGTCACGGAGGTCGTGGTGAATGTCGCCGGTACGAGCAGCGACACGGTACGCGACCAGGTCACCTGGCGACTCGACGGCAATGACGCCAGCAACGTGACCGGCACCTACGACGCCGGCGCCGATACCATCACCTTCTCGGGGCTGAGCATTTCGGTCGCCGACGGGGCCAGCGAGACCTACACCGTCAACGCTTACTACAACGACAACGCCGGTTTGACCGAGGACGACACGTTCATCCTCTCGGTCGACGGCGACACGGACCTTTCGGTCGGAAGCTCCGGCACACAGATGGGCTCGACCACCACTGTCGATAACGGTACTGGCAGTACGGTGAGCGTCACCGCCACGGGTCTGGCTTTTACCACCCAGCCCGCGGGTTCCACCTCGGGGTCGGCTTTGAGTACCCAACCGGTCGTTGCAGCCCAGGACAGCTTCGGCAACACGGATACGGACTTCACCGAGACCGTCACGTTGACGGAAAGCGATGCCGGCAGCCTGTCCGGTGACGTGGATATTGCGGCGACCAACGGCGTGGCCACGTTCACGGATGTTGCCTATACCGCCACGGCCGATCAGGAGAGCTTCACGCTCACGGCCAATGACGAGGACGGCACCGGCAGTGATTTGAGCACGGTCGACGCCAACCCGGTGACCGCCGATGTGGTCGCCACCAAGCTGCGGTTTTCCACGCAACCCTCGCCGACGATGCTGGAGAGCGGTTCCCCGACATCCTTCAGCACGGTGCCGGTCATCGAGGCGGTGGACGCCGACGACACGACGGACACCGGCTACGGCACCGGCATCGTGCTCTCGGTCACCGATCCCAACGACGGCACCGTGGACGGCACGGTCGACGGCATGAGCGGCACGGGGGATACGGATGGCAGTGGCACCACCGTCACGCTCACCCCCAGCTCCGGTGTCGTCACCTACGACGGGCTGACCCTGCAGTACACCAATGGCGGTGCCACCGATACCATTGCCCTGCGCGGGACGTCGGGCGGACTCACCGCCGCCAACAGCGTCGACATCACCTCCGTCACCAATCAGGCCCCGAGCTTCGACAACGGCGCCAGTACGGCGCTATCCGCGAACGAAGACGGTGGCGCCGTCTCCATCAACAGTGAGCTGGCGGTTACCGATGCGGACAGCGGCGACACACTGACCTGGAGCGTCTCTTCGGCGCCGTCGAAAGGGGCGCTGGGCGGTTTCAGCACCACCGAGACATCGAACGGCGGTTCCGTCACCCCGAGTGGCCTCACCTATACACCGGATACCGATGCCACGGGATCCGACAGCTTCGATATACAGGTCGGCGACGGCCGGGCGACGGATATGATCACCGTCAACGTCACCATCAACGACCAGCCCACGGTGACGCTCGCCACCGGTGAGAGCGACCCGACCAACACGTCGCCCTTCGATGTCACCGTGAGCTTCAGCGAGTCGGTTACCGGCTTCGTCGACAGCGACGTGACGGTGGGCAATGGCTCCGTTGCCGGTGTCTCCGGATCGGGCGACACCTACACGGTGTCCGTGGCGCCTTCGGGAGACGGCACGGTCACCGTGGACGTTCCGGCCGGAGTGGCCCAGGACAGTGGCGGCGCCGGCAACGAGGCCGCCACGCAGCTCTCCCTCGTCTACGACGGCACGGCGCCCGCGCTCACCGCTAGCTCGCCTGCCGATGGCAGCAACAGTGTCCAGTACGACGCGGATCTCACGCTCACTTTCGACGATACGGTGCTCGCCGGCTCGGCGGGCGATACGTCCATTGCGCTCTATCTGGCCGCGAACGATGCCGTCCACGAGAGTGTGGATGTCTCCTCCGGTGCCGTGTCCATCAGCGGCGACACCGTCACGGTGGCCCTGAGCAACGACTTCACGCCCAACGAGCAATACTACGTCCAGATCGGAGGCGGGGCCCTGCGTGACAACGTGGGCAACCATTACCCCGGCATCGCCGACAAGACCACGCTGAACTTCACGGTCACCAACAACCCACCGGTGGCTGGCGATGACACCGCGGCCACGGACGAAGACAACAGCGCGTCCGTGACTGTGCTCGCCAACGACAGTGACGTGGACAGCAGCCTGAACCCCGCGAGCGTCACCGTTACCTCGGGGCCGGCCCACGGCGACACCAGCGTGGATACCGGCACCGGCGTGATCACCTACACGCCGGACGCCGACTACAACGGAGCCGATTCTTTTGCTTACACCGTGGGCGATGTCCATGGCGGCACGTCCGCGCCGGCGACTGTGGCGATGACGGTGAATGCCGTGAATGACCCGCCGGACGCCAATGGCGACGTCACCACCACGGACGAGGACGTGGCCGTTACCATCGACGTCATCGCCAACGACAGCGACCGGGACAGCGGCGACAGCGTGGACGCGGCGACGCTCGCCGTGAACGATGCACCTGATCATGGCACGGTCCAGGTCGAGTCAGGGAAATTCCTCTACACGCCGGATGCCGATTTCGACGGATCGGACCAGTTCACCTACACCGTGGACGACAGCAACGGCGCCACGTCGGCCCCGGCCACGGTGGTCGTCAACGTCACCAGCGTGAACGATCCGCCGACGGCTGCCGACGACACCGCGGCAACGGACGAGGACGATGCTGTCGATGTCGATGTGACGGCCAACGATTCCGACGTGGACGGTACTGTCGACAAGACAACCGTCTCCATCATGGACGCGCCGGGGCACGGTACGGCCTCGGTGAACACCAGCACCGGCGAGATCACTTACACGCCGGCGGCGAATTACAGCGGCAGCGATTCCTTTACCTACGTGGTGAAGGACGATGGCGGCCTCAGCTCCGACACCGCCACCGTCACACTCACCGTCAATGCCGTTAACGACCCGCCGGTGGCGGACGACGACACCGCGCTGCTCCAGGAGGGCACGGTCCACAGCATCAACGTCCTGGGTAACGATTCGGACGTGGACGGCAGCCTCGTGGCCACCAGTGTGGAAGTGGTAACGGCTCCCGCCAATGGCACCGCCAGCGTTGATTCCGGTACCGGTGCCATCACCTATGAACCCGGCGAGAACTTCAGCGGCGACGACACCTTCACCTACCGTGTTCAGGATGACCAGGGTGCGTGGTCGGCGCCGGGGACGGTGAGCGTCACGGTGCAGCCGGTGAACGACCCGCCACTGGCCAACGACGACAGCGCCAACGCCTCGGAGGATACGGCGGTGGATATCGCCGTCCTCGGCAATGACAGTGATGTGGACGGGACGCTGAACACGACGACCGTCTCCGTGCAGTCGGGTCCGGCTCACGGTACTACCAGCACCGCTGCGAATGGCACCGTCACCTACACGCCGGCTGCCGACTACAACGGGGCCGACAGCTTCACCTACACGGTTGCCGACGACGACGGTGCCCGCTCGAATGCCGCCACGGTGAGCATTCAGGTCGCTGCCGTGAACGATGCCCCGACCATTTCCGGAACGCCGCCGGCCAGCGTGTTGACGGGCACGAGCTACCGCTTCACGCCCACGCTGGCGGATGTGGAAGGCGATAGCATCACGGTCACGGCTTCCGGTCTGCCGGGCTGGGCGAGCGTCGACCCGGATACGGGTACGGTCAGCGGCACACCCGCCGTCGGCGATGCCGGCACCTATTCCGGTATCGAGCTCACGGCCGGCGACGGCATGGCGTCCGACACGCTGGGGCCATTCAGCATCCGGGTGATCAGGGATACCGACGGCGATGGTATCGGTGACGCCAATGACCCCGATGACGACAACGATGGCCTGCCGGATACCTACGAGGAGGCGCACGGCCTGGACCCCACGGATCCGAATGACGCGACGGAGGACGCGGATAATGATGGCGTGGACAACGTCACGGAATACGAGGACGGCACCGATCCCCTGACGGACGACTACCCGCCGAGCCTGGAGACACCCGAACCGGTGAGCATCGATGCCACGGGGCTGCTCACGGCGCTGCCGGAGCTCACACCGCCGACGGCGACCGATGCCCACGACGGACCGGTGACCGCCTTCCTGGCTACGGATCGCAGTCGCCTGGAACCCGGCACCCATGATCTCCCATGGGCTGCCGAGGACGCCGCCGGCAACCGTGCCGTGGCGATGCAACGGGTGGATGTCCAGCCGCTGGTCTCCCTGGGCAGGGATCAGGTAACCGCCGAGGGGGGCTCGGCCGTCGTCAAGTTCCTGCTGAACGGTCCCTCGCCGGATTATCCGTTGACGGTGGGTTACACGGTGGGTGGCACTGCGGACGCGCAGGACCACGACCTCACCGACGGTGAGGTCACATTCGAAAGCGGGGAGCTGGAGAAGCGGGTGCCCGTCAACATCACCGGGGACGACCGCTTCGAGGGTAGCGAGACCCTTGTGGTCACCCTCGCGGGTGATGGCAATTTCGGTGCCAGTGACCAGCACGTCATGACCATCGTCGAGGACAACGTCGCTCCGGAAGTGGATCTTTCCGTCACTCAGCAGGGCAGGGAGGCCCGCCTCATTACCCGTGACGGGGGGCCGGTAACGGTCACCGCCACGGTGACCGACCCCAATCCCCGGGACACCCACAGCCTGGAGTGGCTGACGCCACGGGGGGCACTGGCCGAGTCCGACGGCAATGGTGTCTACGAGGTGGATCCCTCGACACTGACGCCGGGGGTATACCGGGTTTCGGTCACCGTGCGCGACAGCGGCACACCCGTCATGACCACCACCCGCACCGAAGCGTTCCGGTTGGTTGCCCGGGCGCCCGATCTGAGTGCCGATACCGACAGCGACGGCGACGGCCTGGACGATGCCGCCGAGGGTTACGGTGATGAGGACCGCGATGGCCAGCCCCAGTACCTGGACGCCACACCGCTGGCCAACACTGTCAGCGAGGAGCCGGATGACGGCGGGTACTACCGCATCGAAGCCGACCCCGGCGTTCGCATGGCCCTGGGTGACGCTGCTCTGCAGAATGGCTCCGACGGCGCGCACGTCCCCCCCGAGCAGCTCACCGGGGGCGGTGCGCCGGCGGACGACATTCGCAACGTGGGCGGTTACTTCGACCTTGCCATCCGCGAGGTGCCACGTGGCGGCAGTGTCAACGTCGTCGTTCCCCAACGCCGCCCGGTGCCGGAGAAACCGCGGTATCGCAAGCTCCGTGACGGCGCCTGGTTCGATTTCGTCAAGGATCAGCACAACGGTCTCGCGTCCGCTCCCGGCGAACCGGGCGTTTGTCCGCCTCCGCGCGACAGTGCCTATCGCGACGGCCTGAATCCGGGTGACTGGTGCGTGCAGTTGACCATTCAGGACGGCGGCCCCAATGACGACGATGGGCTGGTCAACGGTGAGATAGCCGATCCGGGGGGTGTCGGCATCACCGCCCAGAGCAGCGACGGTGGCGGGGGTGGCGGCAGCGTCGGCTGGCCCGCGTTGTTGCTGCTCGCGGGGCTTGCCGGATTCGAGGCGCGTCGGCGTCGCGTGCGGCGTTGACGGGCGGCGGCCCGCATGCCGTGACTCGGGCGATGAGCGGTTGCTCGTCGCCTTGCGTCGACGGTGGCTCGCGTAGCTCGGGTATCGTGCTGGGAGGGGCGCGGGTCATTCGGGTATGGGAAAAGGAACCGCCCTTCCAGGCGCACGACGAGGGAACTGGTGGACTACAGAGTTCGTGACCTGACGACGTCTGTGCCGCTGGATCATGACGATCCATCGGGCGAGAGGATCGATGTGTTCTGCCGTGAGGTTTCTCGCCCCGAGTGTACGCATGCGCCGGCGTTCGTGTTTCTTCAGGGCGGCCCCGGCGTCGAGTCGCCGCGGGATCTGGACGGTGTGGCGTGGCTGGCGACGCTGACCGCGTCATCGCCGGACGCGGTCTACGACGCCATAGTGGCGAACGTGCACGCCCATAGCATGGCGTACTATCGGCGCTATCCCGGGGACGTCACGGTCATGCGGCGGCTGGTGGACCGCCTGCGCGAGCGGCCCGAGCCGCTGGACGACGGTGGGCGGCTGACAGCGCGCCGCCTGCTCGATCTGGGGATGCTGCTGGGCTCGACCGGCGGGCCGTCACGGCTGCATTCACTGCTCGACGATCCGTTCATCGACAGCGCCGGCAAGCACCTGCGCTGGTCGTTCATCGAGCGCGTGCGCCGCGAGAGCCACTACGAGACCAACCCGCTGTTCGTGCTGCTCCAGGAAGCTGTCTAATGTGACGCGACCGCGAGCCACTGGGCGGCTCAGCGGGCCAAGGAGCGCCATGGCGGCTTCAGCCTGGATGCCGAGCGTGTCGCGTGGCATGGTGAGACCATGCAGCCTTCCATGCTGGGGGATTACGCCCGTCTGCGTCCGTACGCGCGTGCGGGCCGGGCGCTGGCGGAAGTGCGCTGGCCGGCGCTCTACGACCTTGAGCGGCTGGCGGCCAACCGGGTCCCCGTCGAAGCCATCGCCTACGAGCACGATTTCTACGTGGATGCGGGTCTGTCGGCTCGCACCGCCGATGCCATCGGTGAATGCCGGGTGTGGTGGCACCCGGACTGGGCCCACGACGGTCTGCGGCGCTATGGCGGCGAGGTGGTGGAGCCGTTGCTGGAGCGGCTTCTTCAGCGTGTCAGCACTCGATGACGTTCACCGCGAGGCCGCCGCGGGCGGTCTCCTTGTACTTGGTCTTCATGTCGGCGCCGGTTTCGCGCATGGTGCGAATCACCTTGTCCAGTGCCACGAAGTGCTTGCCGTCGCCGGCCATGGCCATGCGTACCGAGTTGATCGCCTTGATGGCGCCCATGGCGTTGCGCTCGATGCAGGGCACCTGCACGAGGCCCGCAATCGGGTCACAGGTGAGCCCCAGGTGGTGTTCCATGCCGATCTCGGCGGCATTTTCCACCTGCTCCGGCGTGCCTCCGCGTACCTCGGCCAGAGCGCCCGCCGCCATGGAGCAGGCCACGCCGACCTCACCCTGACACCCCACCTCCGCTCCGGAGATGGAGGCGTTCTCCTTGTAGAGGATGCCGATGGCGCCGGCGGTGAGCAGGAAACGAATCACGCCTTCCTCGCTCGCGCCGGGCACGAAGCGGTCGTAGTAGTGCAGCACGGCCGGAATGATGCCGGCGGCCCCGTTGGTGGGGGCAGTCACCACGCGCCCGCCGGCGGCGTTCTCCTCATTGACGGCGAGGGCGTAGAGGTTGACCCAGTCGAGCTGCGTGAGCGGATCGTCGAGGGAATCGTCGGGTTTGCTCATCAGGCGCTCGTACAGGGCGGCGGCGCGGCGGCGGACCTTGAGGCCGCCGGGCATGACGCCTTCGGTATGGCAGCCGCGCTCGACGCACGTCTGCATCACCCGCCAGATGGTCAAGAGTTCCTCGCGAACGGCCGTCTCGCAGCGCCAGGCCTGCTCGTTGGCGAGCATGACATCGCTGATCCGCAGGTCGTGCTCGTGGCAGTGCGCGAGCAGCTCGGTCGCAGTGGTGAAGGGGTAGGGCTGCGGTGTGCTGTCGGCGACGATGGCGCCATCCTCGGCGGCGCGCTCGTCGAGCACGAAGCCGCCGCCCACCGAGTAGTACACCCGCGTTCGTAACGTGCCGCCGTCGGCGTCGAAGGCGGTGAAGCGCATGCCATTGGGATGCAGTGGCAGCTGGCCGCGCTTGTGCATCACCAGGTCCTGGCGTTCGCGAAATCGAACCTCGTGGCGGCCGAGCAGGCGGATGCGGCTGTTCTCGCGGATCGTGCCGATGCGCCCGGGCACACCGTCGGTGTCCACCGTCTCGGGCAGGTCACCTTCCAGGCCGAGCATCACGGCCTTGTCCGAGCCGTGGCCCCGGCCGGTGAGTGCGAGTGAGCCATACAGCTCCGCCTTGATGCGGGTCGTCGTCGCGAGTGCGCCGTCGCTGTCGAGCCCGTCCAGGAACTGCCGTGCCGCCTTCATCGGCCCGACGGTGTGGGAGCTGGACGGGCCGATGCCGACCTTGAAGAGATCGAAAATGCTGACCGCCATGGGGGCAGCCTCCTCCCGCGCCGGGGATCGATGGGCAGGTGTTTTCCGCCGATGGCCGAGGTCGGGCGCCGCCTTTGCGGTGCATCGGGGGCGACGCCCGACCGTCCGGCTGCAGACCGGTGCTCAGGCCGCAGTGTCTCGTTCGTAGACGGGGAAGCGTTTGCAGATGTCGAGCACCTGGTTGCGCACGCGCTCGACCACCGCCTCGTCGCCGAGGTTGTCGAGCACATCGCAGAC
>NZ_JBNAZM010000053.1:0-30692 GCF_051195215.1 Arhodomonas sp. AD133
GCAGGCGATGAAACACTGGTACGCTGACAGGCCCGATCTATTTCACAAAAAGCCACGGAATCGTCCGGGACCCGACAGGTAGGGAAATGCATCGCTTGGCGTTCCGGTTGCTGACGTTTTCTGTTCTCTGGCTGGTGTGCGGGTTCACTCCGGGCCTGGCGCAGTCCGGTGGCATGGGCGGGATCATGAGCGAAGTGTTCGACGCCACGCTCGAAGGCAAAGCCGCCGCGAAGGACGTGCCGGAGGGCCGTGCGTCGTTTTTCGTGCCGCAGGAGGCGATCAGCAGAAAGGTCCGCGAACAGATGCTGGCGAAGGTAATCGCCAAGGCGCCGCAGAAGGAACGGCAGATTCGCGAAGCATTCGGGAAGATCGATGTCGTTGCCTATTTCAACCGGGTGGCCGTCGATCTTGGCTATGAGCCCAACGATCTCGCCGTCGCGTTATCCGCCTGGGTCACTGTCTCGTTCGGGATACTGGACGAACGGGAGACGACCGAGGCGGAGGATCGGGCGGTCTGGCGACAGTTCCGGCGCGTGATCAACGGCAATCCGAAGCTCGCGAATCTCTCCAACGCGGAGAAGCAGACGGTTGCCGAAATCTTGATGTGGACGGCGGCCATGTCGCAGCACGACTATGAACAGGCCAGGGCCGGCACGCCCGGATATGATCTGGACAAGGTCAAGGCATACGTGCGCGAGAACCTCGCACAGTTCCACCTGGATCCGGAGCGGTTTACGGTCACGAACCTGGGGATTACGCCGGTCGCCTCGGCTGGAGGCGAATCCCGGGCAACGGCTGCGGACCCGGAACCGTCGGGATACACGACGGTTCCGGTCGCGAAGATGCGGGCGGTGTCTGAGACCATCGAGGCCGTGGCTTTCATGGACGTCTATCGAGGGGGCGGGTCTGATACGGCGCCGGTGCTGCTCTTCGTCAATGGCGATGCCTGCACGGACATGGGCTTTCTCTCCAGTACCGAGACAGTGGAAGCCCACAAGGCCGCACATCCTGAAAAATGGACGAAGTGGCGGCGCCACGGTGGCACGCTGCAGATTCTCAAGAGCAAAGGCTGGTCGGATTTTCCCTATCAGAGCGCATACGGGCCGCTCGAAGAAGGTTATCGGCTGAGCCGGCGATACAAACGGTCGAACTTCATCAGTTCGGGGGCAGGCGACTGGGCGGCGGCGTCCAATACCTACGAGTTCCATGACGACGGCACGTTCACGCATGGCCGTTCCGCGGTTGCGAACTCCAGCGTCAGCGACACGAGCGCGACCGTGGCCAGTGTGCCGGACGACCAGCGCGGGGAGTACTACGTAGACGGGTACTACCTCACGCTCTCCTACGCCAATGGCGAGCGCGTCGTCAAGGCCATCGTGACTGACGATCCGGAGAAGGCCGAGGTCATCTGGCTGGATGGGTACAGCTATGTCGACTATTGAGTCCGGGCCGGTGAGGGCGCCTCGTCCATGACGGGCAAGCACCGGGTCCGGGGTCTAGTCGCTGATGCGTTGCTGGTGCTTGTCGCGACGATGCTGGGTGCCTGTTCCGGTCCCGCGCCATCGATGCCGGCGCCGCCGGCAGTGTTGGAAACCACCAACGAGTATGCCTTCTCGAGCGCTACCCGCTGTATAGACGGGCAAACGTGGGGTGAGGTCTGGGACCGTGCCGTGGGCGAATTCGGCCGGCAGGGTCTGCGGATCGAATCCTACGTCATGTCCCGGCACGAATCGTGGGATGAGCTGAAGGCCTATTACGCCGAGCGTCTGGTGAGCGATCGGGGCTGGCGTGCCGATGAGACAGTGGTCTTCGGTGCGGAAGCGTTCATCTGGAGTGATTTCGCGTGGTCGTTTGCGTTCCGTCGCGACGGCTACGTGATCGCCCTGGTCGGGTTGCGTTCGCCGCATGGGGAAGGTGGATATATTCCGGTGAACGTCATTACCAACATTCCGGAATAGGCCACTGCCACTGGCTCAGGGCAGCGAGTGGCGACGTCGGCAGTCTGGTGCTGGTTGCTCGGCCTGTCCGGAGAGGATGGTGACGACACTGGCAGCGACGCGAGCGGCTATCGTGGCGGCGTGGCTTGTGGCCACCGCTCGATGGCCTTTGGTTGTCAGCGTCGTCGCCGAAGGGGGGGGCGGAGTCGCAACGAGTCTCTGTTCGGGACGCGGGGAAGTCCGGGGTGGGACCGGGCATGGTCCAGATCAACGTGGTTCCGCATCCGACGTCGTCGTGATCTCTCCCGGTGGCGATCACGCCCGCCGTTTCTGCGACAATGGTGGTCACGGTATGTGTCACGTTCCACAAGTGGTACCAGCGCACGATGCGGGAAAACCTGGAGTAAGTGATTAATGGGCCAGGTCATGGGCTATGCGGGTGACGCCATGAATGGGAACTGAAACGATGCTATGCGCAGGCCGGGGGGCAGGGCATGAATGACCGGGATACCAATGCCTGGCGGAGTGGCGGCTCCGGGGGTGGTGCCGAGTTCAATCGCTCTCTCCTGGAGGCCATTCAGGAAGCGTCTCCCGACGGTATTCTCGTGGTCGATGAGAATGCCGCTGTCGTTACCTACAATCGGCGCTTCCTGGAGATATGGCGTATTCCCCATGAGCGCGTGAAGCCCGATGAGGCCATGAATGGCGCTATTCCCGATTATCCGATTCTCATGACAGTCATGCAGCGGGTAAAGGATCCGGACAGTTTTATTCGAAACGTTCGGCGACTCTACGAGAACCCAAGTGTGAGTGAGCACACCGAGATCGAGCTGAAAGACGGTCGGGTGGTCGAGCGTGACTCGACGGGGCTAGTCGGTGAGGATGGCGCCTATCTCGGTCGTGTCTGGTTTTTTCGGGACATTACCGAGCACAAGCGCACCGAAGCGATGCTACGGCATCTTGCCTCGCATGACCCGCTAACCGGTCTTCTGAACAGACGCAATTTCTATGACAGAGCTGCCGAGGAACTGACGCGGGCCGCGCGCCACCAGCGTGACGTCGCGTTGCTGATGCTGGACCTGGATCTCTTCAAGTCCATCAATGATCGTCACGGGCATGCGGCCGGTGACCGGATACTCGAACAGATCTGCAGCCGGTGTGGTGATTCCCTGCGTACCGAGGATATCTTCGCCAGAATTGGCGGGGAGGAGTTCGCCCTGCTTATGCCGGATACGGATCGCCAATCCGCGGCAGCGGTCGCAGAGCGATTGCGGCGGACGGTTGCCGAAGACGCCGTTGTTTTCGAAGGTAAGGCGATATATTGCACTGTCAGCGTTGGCGTGACCATGATCCGACCGGATGAGTCCCGCGTGGACGATGCGTTGAGCCGCGCTGATAAAGCGCTCTACCGAGCCAAGAGCCGGGGCCGCAATCGGGTCGAATGTGACCCGTGATCGCCTTTGCGGGTGTCGCCTTTCGGTGGGCGATTCGTGGCACCCGGTGGTTTCCTGCAACCACCGGGTGCCGGCTTCGGGCTCTCCGGGCCCCGTGTCCGTGCAGGGGCGCTATCCGGACCGCTTTGTCAGCTCCCCGCCGACACCAGGGGGCATCCGCCCTGGTCCATCGGCCGGAATGCCTCCTCGCCGGGGATCGTCCGTAAGATTCGCAGGTAGTCCCAGGCGCCCCGGGATTGCGTAGGCGATTTGACTTCGGCCAGGTACATGTCGTGAACCATTCGGCCGTCCGGGCGAAGCTGGCCGTTGGTGGCGAAGAAATCGTTGACGGGGCGTTCACGCATTGCCTGCATCACCGCGTCACTGTCGTCGCTGCCGGTATCCGCGATCGATAGAAGGTAGTGGCGTACCGCGGAGTATGCGCCTGCCTGCGCCATGCTCGGTTTGGAGCCGGTGCGGGCGGTGAAACGCTCCGACCACGCGCGTGTGTCTTCATTGCGGTCCCAGTAGAATCCGGTGGTGAACTTCAGGCCGGCAGTGACGTAGAGGCCCAGATGGCGAATGTCGGTCAGAAACATCAGCAGCGCCACCGGATAACGCTCGCCGTTTTGCAGCCCCAATTCGTAGGCCTGGCGGATCGTGCGCTGCAGGTCTCCGCCGGCATTGGCCAGCGCGATGACGTTGGCCTCGGAAGCCATCGCCTGCTGGAGTTGCTCTGAGAAGTCCTCCCCCTGGTACGGTGTCAGCGCCCGCCCGACGACTTCGGCGCCGCTTGACTCGGCTGCGCCACGGGCTTGCTCCTCCATGGTGTAACCGAATTCGTAGTCGGCGACGAGGAAGAACCAGCGCTTGCCGCCTTCCTTGACGACGGCGTTTACCGTACCCGCGGACAGGGCCCAGGTGTCGTAGGTCCAGTGAATACCGTAGGGCGAGCAGGCCGGTCCGGTGAGGTTGGCGGTGGCCGAGACGGTATTCATGGTTATCAGGCCCGCCTGTGCACCGTACTCCTGGACGGCCAGGGCGGTGTTTGAGCCGACCATTCCGGTGAGCATGTCGATGTTTTCCTGTTCGCGCAGGCGGGTGGCGACGTCCACCGAATGTTCCGGGTCGAGGCGGCTGTCCTCGACGATGATCTCGATCGGCTGTCCCGCGACCTCCCCACCGACATCCTCCACGGCCATTTCCACCGCCGAGACGAGGCCCTGGCCGGCGAATTCCGAATAGATACCGGTGAGGTCCGTAACCACGCCGATCCGCACGACATCCCCGGAAACCTGGGCCTGCGCGGCCAAGGGCGTACCCAGGAACAATGCCATCCCTAGACTCTGGGTGATATTGCGCATTTCTCCATCCCCACAGTTTTTGTGTTCGTATTCGTTATTCGGCTTGCCGGCATCGGCCGTCCATGGCGCCGATACGGTCAGGCGTGTGCCGCATTCGTGTGGCAGGCGCTTCACCGAAGACCGGTTTGCCGGTTCCCACCATAGCCGGGTCAACGGTGTCAGGAGAAGATGTAATGCACATTCGGGCAGTCGCCTCGCTTCCGGGGCAGCGCGACCGAGGGTTGTCACTGAGTTACCCTGTTGCCGACGACACGCTACCGACGCACTGGCAGGGAAAGGAACCGTCATGACCCGCAACGCGCCCGCATTCATTTTCGATCTCGACGGCACGCTGATCGATAGCGTCTATCAGCATGTCCTCGCCTGGCACGACGCGCTAAGCGAGGTGGGTATCGAACTGTCCGTCTGGCGCATTCATCGCCGCATCGGCATGAGCGGCGGGTTGTTCACCAATATGCTGCTACGCGAAACCGGTGCCGATCTCGACGAAGCGACGGTGGCGGAGCTGCCACGACTGCACGCCGCCGCCTACAAAAAGCGCGCGGACAGCGTACGGGCGCTGCCCGGGGCCCGCGCGCTGATCGCGCACCTGCGCGAACAGAATATCCCGTGGGCAATCGGCACCAGCGGCCGGATCGAGACGGCGGGCCCGTCGCTGGGCATGCTGGACGTTGATCCGGAGCGCGACGTCGTGGTCACCCGCGACCAGGTGAAGCACGCCAAGCCGGACCCTGACCTGTTCCTGGCCGCCGCCGAAACGCTCGGCACGGATATCCAGGACGCCATCGTGGTCGGCGACAGCATCTGGGACGTGCTCGCGGCGCGCCGGGCACGGGCGCTCGCGGTGGGACTGCTCTCCGGCGGTTACGGACAGGACGAGCTCGAACGTGCTGGCGCGTATCGCGTCTACGACGATCCCCAGGATCTGCTGACGCACCTCGACGAAGTCGGTGCGCGCTGACGGGGGACGCTCGGTCTCTTCGAGGCTGCCTTCTGGAACGCCGAGCCATCGAAGCGTGATGGGGGACGGGGCGTTGGCGTCTACCGGAACGCCCATGGGGCGTTGGGGCCGTATGCGGTAATAGCGCCGTGCCGTTTTTTGCGCCTCGCTTTTTCGTGAAGGAAGCATGGACATGGAATGCGTCGTCATAGCCAGTTACCAATCCCATTATCCGCACCCGATCGCGTTTGAACCCGGCGACGAAGTCGCGGTGGGGTGGGAAGATCCGCATTATCCGGGTTGGATCTGGGTAAGAACCTCCACGGGCAACCAGGGGTGGGCTCCCCTTTCCCGTTTGAATCGACTAAATGGATCGGATGTTGCGGTTGCGACGCGAAGCTACTGTGCGCGGGAGCTCGATGTCGCAGTCGGCGAACGCGTGACGCTGAAAGAGACCGTTTGCGGCTGGTGTCAGGTTGTCGACAGTGTCGGTGTTAGTGGTTGGGTGCCGGAAGGCTGTCTGGAGTGCGTTTGACACGGGATGAATGGCTTACGTGACTGTCAGTGCCGGTGAGCGCGAGGAATAGGACCGGGTCCGATGCGGTCAACGGGCCCGGTCCGCGGGCGTGTGTGTTTATCCCATTGTCGGCATGGCGAAGTGATTCTCGGCACGCACGCCCTTGGGCCAGCGTGACGTGATGGTTTTCACCTGCGTGTAGAAGCGCACCGCTTCCGGGCCGTAGGCGTTGAGCACGCCGAAGCGCGAGCGTTTCCAGCCGCCGAAGCTGTGGAACGCCATGGGCACGGGGATCGGTACGTTGATGCCTACCATGCCGACCTGAATGCGTTGGGCAAAGGTGCGTGCGGCGTCGCCATCGCGGGTGAATATGGCGGTGCCGTTACCGAACTCGTGCTCGTTGATCAGGCGAACGGCATCGTCGAAATCGTCGGCGCGCACCACGCTGAGAACGGGGCCGAAGATCTCTTCGTTGTAGATGCGCATTTCCGGGGTGACGCGGTCGAACAGACTTCCGCCAATGAAGAAGCCGTCCTCGTGGTCCGCCACCCGAAGGTCGCGGCCGTCGACCACCAGCTCGGCGCCCTCGCGCACGCCGAGCGCCACGTAGTCGCGGACCTTCTCCAGGTGCTGCCGGGTGACCAGCGGACCCATGTCCGGCTCGTCGTCACGGTCCAGCCCGTTGCCCACCTTCAGGCTCCGAAGACGCGCGCTGAGGTGGGCGACGAGGCGGTCCGCGGTCTCCTCGCCGACGGGCACGGCCACCGAGATCGCCATGCAGCGCTCGCCGGCCGAGCCGTAGGCGGCGCCCATCAGCGCGTCCACCGTCTGATCCATGTCCGCGTCGGGCATCACCACCATGTGGTTCTTGGCACCGCCCAGGGCCTGAATCCGCTTCCCGTGCGCCGAGCCGGTGGCATAGATGTACTCGGCGATGGGGGTGGAGCCGACGAAGCTGATCGCGCCCACGCGTTCGTCCGTGAGCAGGGTGTCCACGGCCTCCTTGTCACCGTTGACGACGTTGAACACGCCATCCGGGAGGCCGGCGCGCGTCAGCAGCTCGGCGAGGAACAGCGGCGCCGATGGATCGCGTTCCGAGGGCTTGAGCACGAATGTGTTGCCGCAGGCGATCGCCATCGGGAACATCCACAAGGGCACCATGGCCGGGAAGTTGAACGGCGTGATCCCGGCGCAGACGCCAACGGGTTGCTGGATGGACCAGGAATCCACATCCGAGCCCACGTTGACGGAGTGCTCGCCTTTCAACAGATGCGGAATGCCGCAGGCGAACTCCACCACTTCCAGTCCCCGTGTCACTTCACCCCGGGCGTCGGAGAAGACCTTCCCGTGCTCCCGGCTGATGAGCTCGGCGAGCGTGTCCAGGTTATCCTCGAGGAGTTGCTTGAACCGGAACATGACACGCGCACGACGTAGCGGCGGTGTCGCGGCCCAGTCCGTCAGAGCGGCTTCCGCGGCATTGATGGCGGTGCGTGTCTGTGCCGCATCGGCCAGTGCCACCTCCGCGGTTCGGGTGCCGAGTGCCGGATTGAACACATCGCCCCGGCGTTCACCGCGGTCCTCGACCCGTGCCCCATTGATGAAATGGTGCAGCGTTCCGGACGCGTTCGAATGGATCTCCCGTGCGGTGGTGCTCATGTGGCGTCTCCCTTGGTAGCGGGTATGAAGGGTTCTTGTACCACTGGCCATGACGGCCCCGAATTGACGATACTGGCGCTGTAATGGACTATCTTGCACATCGCCTTCCAACGAAGGTCACGCCGCGATGACCGGTCCATCGAGCTGGCCGCTGCCGTCCGACGGGGTCAGATTCCTGGTGCCTGTTTTCCTGCGTGAACGCCTGGCCGCGCTCGCGCTGACCCGCGGGCTCTACCCCCATGCCATGGGCTATTACCCGAAGGCGCATGGGCATCGGGTGCAGCGCGACGAGCATGGCGACCATCTGCTGCTGTACTGCGTCGAGGGGCGCGGGACCCTGGAGGTGGACGATCTGACGTGGTCGGTGGGGCCCGGGGATCTGATGACGCTGCCCCGGGATCTGCGCCACGGGTACGAGGCATTCCCGGACGATCCATGGACGATCTACTGGGTGCACTTCGACGGTGATCTGGCGGGGGAGTTCTGGCAAGCCATGGGTTATCGCCGGGAGCGGCCGCTGGTTTCGCTGGGGACCTCACCCAAGCTGCTGGCGGACTTCGAGGCGCTTCTCGGGGTGCGGCGCAGCGGCTATAGTCCGCCGGTATTCGTGCATGCGGCGAATCATCTGCGCGAGATGCTCAGCTACCTCGCGGTAGTGACGCCGAGAACGCAGATGCGCCGGGCGGGCGAGTTCGACTTGGAGTACGTGCACGCACTGATGCAGGCACACGTCGATGGCCACCTTGATCTCGAGATGCTGGCCGCCCGCTGCAGGCTTTCGAAATACGCCTTCGCGCGGAAATACAAGCGGCTGACCGGGACGTCACCGATCCAGCACTTCATTTACATGAAAATGGAGCGCGCCTGCTATCTGCTGGACATTTCGCAGCAGAGCATCCAGCAGATCGCCTACGAGCTCGGCTACGACGATCCCTATTACTTCTCCCGGCTGTTTCGCAAGGTCGTCGGCGTTTCGCCCAGACAGTACCGCGCCATGCGGTATGGCTGATGCCCGTCACGCGTAGCACTGCCGGTAAAGCGTGCGCATCTCCTCGATCGACGGAATGCGTGGATTGTTCGCCGGTGAGCCGGATGCCTCGGCCTGCTCGGCCATGGTCTGCAGCTGCGCGAAGTAGTCGTCCGCCGGTATCCCGTACTGCTGCGGCGTGGGAACGTTCAGCTCACGGTTGAGCGCGGTGAGCGCGTTCACCAGTCTGGATACCGCAGTCTCCGGGTCATCCGTGGCACCCGCCACGCCCATGGCACGTGCGCACTGCGCGTAGCGCTCAGGATCGGCTTCGGCGGAAAATGCCGTGATGCGGGGTAGCAGCATGGCGTTGGACAGGCCGTGGGGGACGTGGAACAGTGCCCCGATGGGGCGGCTCATACCGTGTACCAGCGCCACCGATGCATTGGAAAACGCAATCCCGCCCTGGGTCGCCGCAAGCATCATCGCTTCCCGGGCGTCGCGATTGCCGGGTTCGTCATACGCCTTGCAAATGTTGTCGTACACCAGTCTCATGCCGGAGAGTGCCATGCTGTCCGAGAATGGATTGCGACGGCGGGAAACGTACGCTTCGATGCAATGGGTCAGGGTATCGAGTCCGGTATCGGCGGTCAGGCGTTTGGGCATCGTGAGGGTGAGCTCATAGTCCACCAGTGCCGCGGTCGGGCAGAATGCCGCGCCGGCGCAGAGCATCTTTTCCTTGGTCTCGCTATCGCTGATTACGGTAAAACGGGTGGCTTCCGAGCCCGTGCCCGCCGTCGTGGGAATCGCAACGACGGGAAGACCGGGCGTGTCGTTGCGGTGCGGCACTTTGTAGTCGCGCATTTCTCCCCCTCTGGCGGCGAGCAGAGCGACTGCCTTGGCAGTGTCCAGGGGGCTGCCGCCGCCGATGCCGATCACGCAGTCATGGTCGTCTCCGCCGAGTGCAGCAACGGCCGCGCCGACACAGGCACTGGTCGGGTCGGGGACGGTCTCCGAGAATAGGCCGCTCGCCATGCCGTTTGCCCGCAGCGAGCGTTGAAGCTCATGGACAGGGCCGTGCTCCAGCATGAAGGGATCGGTAATGATGAACGGACGCTGCAGCCCGAGACGCTGAAGCACGGCGGGCAGCTTGGCGCTCGCCCCGGCGCCGATGTCGAGTATCCGGGGGAGAACGATGTCAGCGGTCATGATTCGACTCCTGTGTGTTCTCTCGAAAGCACGCCCTACGTGCTGCCAGGCATGATCCTCGGGATCCACGGACCATGTACCGGCAGCGTATACGCGGCAGACGCGGGTCAGGATTGAGAGAAGTGACGGGAAGATGGACGATATTGCGCTAACGTCCGTGTTGCCCGGGGTGTGGCGTCGGGAAGCGGGTGAGGCGATGCGCCCTGCCGTGGCACCTGCAAGCTGTTCGGCTAGTAAAAATAATCGTTCGCATTTACAATGCCGTCCGGCAGATAGAGACACCCTGACGTGGGCATACCCGTTTCACAATTATCGGAATTCATTTGCTGCCTATGAGCAATTTGCGAACCGAACGTGTCGTCGACGTTCACCACTGGAACGAGGGCTTGTTCAGTTTCACGACCACGCGGGATCGGGGGCTGCGGTTCGACAACGGCCAGTTCATCATGCTCGGCCTGGAGGTGGAGGGTAAGCCGTTGATGCGGGCATACTCGGTCGCCAGCGCGAACTGGGAAGAAACCCTGGAGTTCTTCAGTATCAAGGTGCCGGATGGCTCGCTGACCTCGCGTCTTCAGCACCTCAGCCCCGGCGATGAGATCGTGCTCTCCAGCAAGCCCACCGGCACGCTGTTGATCCACGACCTGCATCCGGGCCGGAACCTCTATCTCTTCGCCACGGGAACCGGGCTGGCGCCGTTTCTCGGCATCGTCAAGGATCCCGAGACCTACGAGCGCTTCGATCGGGTCGTGCTCACCCACGGCGTACGACAAGTCAGTGATCTCGCCTACTACGATTATCTGACCGAAGAGCTGCCCAACCACGAGCTGTTGGGCGAGATCGTCGCCGAGCAGCTTCTGTACTATCCGACGGTGACCCGGGAGCCGTTCCGCAATCAGGGGCGACTGACGGATCTCGTCGTCTCCGGCAAGCTCCAGGCGGATCTCGGTCTGCCGCCGCTGGATCCGGAGCACGACCGGGCGATGCTCTGCGGCAGCCCCTTCATGCTCGATGAATTCCGTACCATTCTCGACGAGCGCGGATTCAAGGCGGCGAAGCACATCGGCGACGTGGGCGATTACGTGTTCGAACGGGCATTCGTCGAGCGCTGACGCCCGCGCCCTGCCTCGCGGTCAGCGAGCACGTACACGGCTTCGACCGTCTCGTCGGCGGTATGTCGCATACCACGCCATGCCGGGCTATCGTCATGTCTGAGCCCCTGCCCCCGTGGTTGCAGGGCGAGGTGCCTCGCTCAGCAATCGCTCGAGGCGCTGGTTCACGAGCGTGCGGGCGGCAATACCGTCGCATGGCTCACCAACCCCGTGAACATCGGCATCGCGATGAAGTAGGGTCGCCGCATTCCGGCCGGCGTTTCTCTGCGCCGTTCGCGGACACGTGGACACTCCGACTCGGTCCGCCGAGCGGTAGCGCTCGCGCCTTGTGACGGCGTATTCGCGCGCTATACGAGGAGATACCCGACGCACTTGCCACGGGGCGTCTCCCGACTCCCCCCACGAATGAAGGTAGACAGCGCGTCGGTCCACCAGCGATTGGCTGTCCCAACGAGACGGCCGGGAGGCAGAGATGGCGCAAGCTCAGGGGGGCGAGGCCGGGGCTCTCGCGCAACGCATGCAGGGAACGGTAGTTCTTCCCGGTGACGACACGTACGACGAAGCGCGCCGGATATGGAACGCGACCATTGACCGCAAGCCCGCCATCATTGCGCGCTGCGCCTCGGCTGTGGATGTCGTGGAGGCGGTGAAGTTTGCCCGTGAGCACGAGATGCTGGTCTCGGTTCGGGGCGGTGGCCACAACATCGCCGGCAATGCCGTCTGCGACGACGGCTTGGTGATCGACCTGTCGGCGATGAAGTCGGTTCAGGTGGATCCGGATGCCCGGCGGGCGTCGGTCGAGCCCGGTTGCACGCTTGCCGATGTCGATGCGGCGACTCAGGCACACGGGCTCGCAACCCCCCTGGGAATCAACTCGACCACGGGCGTTGCCGGATTGACGCTGGGTGGTGGATTCGGGTGGCTGAGCCGGAAGTACGGCATGACCGTCGACAATCTCATCGCCGCCGACGTCGTCACGGCCGACGGGAAGCAGGTGCACGCGAGCGAGGCGGAGAATCCCGATCTCTTCTGGGGGCTTCGGGGTGGTGGCGGCAATTTCGGCGTCGTTACCCGGTTCGAATTCCAGCTTCATGCCGTGGGCCCGGAGGTGTTGAGCGGGCTGATCGTATTTCCGTTCGAGCAGGCGCGATCGGTGCTGACCGAGTTCGCCCGCTTCACCGAGCAGATGCCCGATGAGCTCAACGTCTGGTTGGTTACCCGCAAGGCGCCGCCGTTGCCGTTTCTGCCCGGTGAGGTGCATGGCCGGGAGATCGTCGCGCTTGCGCTGTGCTATGCGGGCGATCCCGCCGACGGCGAGCGGCTCATCGAGCCACTGCGAGGCTTTGGCACGGCGTATGGCGAGCATGTGGGTGTACAGCCCTACACCGCCTGGCAACAGGCTTTCGATCCGCTTCTCACGCCCGGTGCGCGCAACTACTGGAAGTCGCACAACTTCACGCAGATCGGCGAAGGCGTCACTGAAGCGATTATCGAATATGCGGCCAGGTTGCCGTCGGCGCAATGCGAGATCTTCATCGGCACGATCGGTGGCCAGACCGGGCGGGTGGCACCGGAGGCGATGGCCTATTCGAGCCGCGATGCCAATTACGTCATGAATGTGCACGCACGATGGGACTCGGCAAGCGAGGATGCGCACTGCATTGGCTGGGCCCGGGAGTTTTTCGCGAAATCACAGCCGTTCGCCAGTGGCGGCGCCTACATCAACTTCCTGACCCAGGACGAGGCCGATCGAATCGGGGCCGCCTACGGGCCGTCCTATGGACGTCTGGTCGAGCTCAAGAAGCAATACGACGCGACGAATTTCTTCCGGATGAACCAGAACATCAAGCCCGCCTGAGAGGTGGTCAGACTTCGTCGGAACAGCGACGGCGGGAAGCACCGCCGCTGTTCCTGGTCACTGTCCGACGTTTCGGGGTGCGCTATTGCGCGACGTCGATTACCACCTTCCCGAAGTGCCGCCCTGACTCCACGTAGTGGTAGGCCTGCGGTGCTTCGTCGAATGCGAAGACGCGGTCGACAACCGGCCGGATGCCGCTGACGGCGACCAGGCGGTTGAGGTCCTCGAACATCGCCCGGCTGCCGACATAGATGCCGGTCAGACTTCTGGCGCTATGGATCAACGCGCCCGGAGGGACGTCGCCGCCGAAGCCGGTCACGCCGCCAATCACGGCGATTGTTCCGCCCATGGCGGTCGCAGCGATAGAGCGGGGTAGCGTGCCCTGGCCACCGACCTCCACAACCAGATCGACGCCACGCCCGTTCGTGAGTCGCAGCACTTCGTTCTGCCATTGCGGCATGTCACGGTAGTTGATGGTCGCCTCGGCACCGAGCTCCCGCGCGCGTTCGAGCTTGTCGTCGCTCGAGGAAGTGATAAAGGGGCTCAGGCCGGCCGCCTTGGCGAGCTGCAATGCCCAGATGGATACGCCGCCTGTGCCGAGCAGTAGCACACTGCTGCCGGGGCGAAGTCCGCCTTGGGCGAACAGGGCATTCCAGGCAGTGACCGCCGCGCAGGGCAGGGTGGCGGCCTCGGCGAAGCTCAGATGTGCCGGTATGGATACGAGGGCGTCCTCGTGTAGCACCACCTCTTCGGCCAGCATGCCGTCGGTGGCGCCGCCGAGCGCCCGGGCGGTTTGCTCGGGTGTCGGGTGGCCGCTGAGCCAGTCCGGAAAGAATATGCCGGCAACACGGTCACCTGCACTGAACCGGCTGACACCCGCACCGGTCTCGACCACTTCGCCGGCGCCGTCCGATGCGGGAATCACCGCGGATTGGCTGGCGCTGGCGTAGTCGCCCCGGGCGACCATGAGGTCGCGGTAGTTGAGCGCGACGGCGCCCACGCGCACGCGTACGTCCCGTTCGCCCAGCGGGCTGTCCGTGAGTTCGAAAGTTTCCAGCCCGTCGAAATGGCTGCCGGGAACGATGCGATATCCCTTCATGATGCCTCCTGTGTTTTGGGAATGTGCCGCGTGTGTTCGCGATCACTCGCGGGCCACGATGCACAGGGTACGTTGAATTCATTTCGCGAATGCGGGTAATTTGTCCCTTTTTTGTAGCGTAAATGGAACCAATAAGCCCATGAGTGTTCGGCTCGGTGGCATCGTCGAGTTCGTGCAGGCCGTGGAGTGCGGCAGCTTCGCGCTGGCCGGCGAGCGGCTGCACCTGTCACGGTCCGCGGTCGGAAAGACCATCGCGCGGCTGGAGGAACGGCTCGGCGTTCGCCTGTTTCATCGCACCACGCGCACGCTGACGCTCACCGAGGACGGTGAGATTTACTACGAGCGCTGCTTGCGTGCGCTCGCGGAGCTCGAGTCGGCGGAGGCGGCGTTCGAGTCGGGGCGGCGGGAACCCACTGGGAAGCTGCGCGTCACTGTCCCCGTGTTGTTCGGCCGCCATTGCGTTGCACCGTGTCTGGTCGGGCTGATGCGTGAGTATCCGGCGCTAACGGTGGAGATGGCGTTCAGCGATCGCCCGGTGGATCTCATCGCGGAAGGATTCGACCTGGCCGTGCGTATTGGCCGCCAGCCGGATAGCGCGAACCTCGTGGCGCGGCATCTGGCGGTTCAACGCATGGGCATTTGCGCATCACCGTCCTACCTCGCGGCGCACGGCAGACCCGGGAGCGCGGACGACCTTCTCGGGCACTCCGGCATCGTCTATGCCCGTGACGGCTATGATCGGCCCTGGTACGTACGCGACGGCAATGGTGACGTGCGCGAGCTGCGCATGAACGCACGGCTGCGCATGGACGATCTGCAGTCCATGGTGGACGCCGCGGTCGCCGGTGCTGGGCTGGCCTGGTTGCCGTGTTGGTTGATCGCCCAGCACGTGCGCGAGGGCACGCTGGAATTGATAACCGCCTGCGAGCTGGTGCTGCCGACGGAGATTCACGCGGTGTGGCCGCAGACGCCGTACCTGCCGTCGAAAACCCGAGCGGTGATTGAGGCATTGGCGCGCGGCGTTCCGGAGCTCATGGGCAGTGGCGAGCGGCCAGCGCTGGGCGAGTTAATGGGAGACGGTGTCAATGGAGCGTGCAGTGAACGGGCTACACCTGCGTCGTAGCCGCTCGCCGCACGCCGTCGTGGGAGCGAAGTGGCTGATTTGCCACCGCTTCAGGCAGCGAGATCCTGGTGGTCAACGTCGCCTCGAGCGGCCGGCGTGACACGCAGCTCGCTGTCCATCCGCCCGAGTCCCGGGCCGGTCGTCGTCGGGCTCTGCATGACCTCCGGCCGCCCGTAACGCACGCACTCCTCGATTTGCGCACGGGGAATGCCGAGATCGGCGAGCTCATAATCACTGTACTGCTGGAGCTCCCGGATCGCCCGGCGAATCTCGCGCTCTTCGTCGCTGAGCATAGCGGTCGGCAGGAGACGGTGAATCGCTTGCTTGAACATATCGGTTTACCTCCGTAGCCGAATACCTTGCTGTCGGTTGTCACTATAGCGATTTCGCATTGGATTTGCTGCATCGCAACATCACAGGATTCATGACAGAAGGGAAAAGACACGGTTCGCACGGTGGGCGCTCACCGTCCTGCGCACGCGCAAGGGCGCCTGGAGAGGGAGGCGTGAATCGCTGAGTGGTGCCGTGCGCCGAGGCCGCCGCACCGATAGGCCGGCGTGATCTCGGCCATCAATGTGACGGTCTATTGAGCAGGCGGTGTCAGTGTCCCGCGTGGCGGTGCGGTCGACGGGATCAGCGCGCCGCGGCGGCAGACGTGGCCCGCGGTGGGCCTTTCATGCGGGATGCACGTCCGCCGGAAGGCTGGCGGTGTGGGTCAGGCCGCCAGGTCCCGATGGTCGAACGCGTCGTTGCTGGCTGCAGCGTTCTGTGCCTGCGGATTGGCCGTGCGGTGCATCGGGCCGGTCGGGGCACTGTGGTGGTCCACGCCCGGACGCCCGTAGCGCACGCACTGCTCGATCTGCGAGCGCGGGATGCCGAGGTCACTGAGCTCGTGATTGCTCAAGGACCGCAGTTCCCGGACGGCATGGCGGATCTCGCGCTCCCGGTCACTGGTGATGCAGGCGGGTAGAACACGTTGAAGGAGTTGCCTGAACATTGCGGTGGGCCTCCGCGGTTAGCTGTCTCGAAGATTGTGCCCATTCTAACCGTTTTTGTTGCACCGCAGCAGAACAGACGTTTTGCCTCATGGGCACAGATGTGAGTTTTCCCGCTACCAGACCGTGGCGATGGGAGCCGCTTCACGGGCAAGCTCGCCGAGTCGGGCCATTGCGGCTTCCACCTCGTCCGTCCACGGTTGCGCGCAGTTGAGCCGCAGGCAGTTCCGGTAACGGTCGGCGGGCGAGAAGATCGGCCCCGGTGCCACGCTGATGCCGGCCGCGAGGGCCTGGCGTTGCAGGGCCATGGTGTCCGTACCTTCCGGCAGCACCACCCAGACCACGAATCCGCCGCGTGGTCGCGTGATGCGCGTGCCGGCGGGGAAATGACGCGTCACGCGGTTGATCACGTGCTGGACGTGCCGTTCGTAGCGGCGGCGTACCTGGCGAAGAAAACGGTCGTAGCCGCCCTGATCCAGGTAGTCGGCGACGGCGAGGGTGAGCATTGTCGGCGTGGCCTGGCTGGCGGCGTACTTCAGGTAGGTCACGCGGTCGCGATAGCGGCCGGGCGCTACCCAGCCCACGCGCAGGCCGCAGCCGAGGGTCTTGGAGAACGAGCTGCAGTAGAGCACGTCGCCGGTTTCGTCATGTGCTTTGGCGGCCCATGGCCGCGGGGCGTCGAAGGGGAGCTCGCCGTAGACGTCGTCCTCGATCAGGGGAACGCCGCTGGCCCGCAGCAGCGCGACCAGCTCGGCTTTGCGCGAGTCGGGGGCCAGGTGACCCAGCGGATTCCCGAAGCTCGGCATCATCACGCAGGCACGCACCGGCCACGCGGTCAGCGCCCGCTCCAGCGCCTCGGGGACCATGCCCGTCGCCGGATCGGTAGCGACTTCGAGCGCGCGCATGCCCAGGGATTCGATGGCCTGCAGGATGCCGTAGAAAGCGGGTGACTCGATGGCGATGACATCGCCGGGCTCGGCGACGGCGCGAAGGCTGACGACCAGCGCTTCCTGGCAGCCGCTGGTGATGACGATGTCGTCAGGACCGAGGTTACAGCCGGCATGCGCCATGCGCCGGGCTATGTGCACGCGAAGCGCCTCGCTGCCAGGCGGGAAGTCGTAAGCGGCGATACGGCGTGGCAGGCGCCGGCGCACCCGCGCGAATGCCCGGTCCAGGGCGGCGGTGGGCAGAAATGCCGCATCCGGCGCGGCGGCGCCGAAAGACACCACGGATGGGTCATTGTGCGCCTGCACCAGTGCCAGCACCCGTTCCTGGCCCGAGACCAGCGACGGACCGTCCGCGGGCGGGCTCGTATCCGGCGCCGATGGGACGTTGAGCGCGGCGTCGCGCACGTAAAAGCCCGAGCGTGGCCGGGCCTCCACGACCTCGCGTTGCTCCAGCAGCTCGCAGGCCGCTTTCGCCGTGGCGATGCTCACGCCGAACTGGCGGCGCAGCGTGCGCACGCCGGGCAGGCGGTCGCCCGGCGCGTAGGTGCCGTGCTCGATCTGCGCGACGATCTGTGCCGCTACTTGCTCGTAGAGATACTGGCCCATGCTGCGTTGTCTTCCACGACACCGGTGTCACGGGGCAGCCCGCGCCGGCACCTTTATGGGGTCTGGTTCAGGCTCACAGGTTGCCAGACAAAACTGTGATGGTCTCCATTTGTCATAACTGAATCTGTGTCTTTTCCGCTCTCTGCCCTAGGGTAGCTGTCGGTCGTGGTCGGACACCGGCCTCCGAGTGCCACTCGGTGCCGGTCAGGGTCCGCCGCTCCCATCGCTGACCACCCGGCGGGGCGGTTCCGCCGGGCGACGGCCAAGCCGTCTACCGATGGGCGGGCAGGCCCGTCGGAGCGCGCCTCCGTCGGGCCGATCGTGACCACGCAATGAGTGAGGAATAATCAATGTCCGCGGTGCTCAATTCCGACAAGGGCAATCAATACCAGCAGTACACCCCGAGCTTTGCCGACTACTGGGACGACCTGGTCGGCTGGGAATCCCGGCTGGCGCGCGAGGGGGCGTTCTACAACCGCCTGCTGAACGCCCACGGCGCCCGCGACGTGCTCGATATCGCCACCGGTACCGGCGTCAACGCGGTTTCGCTGGCCCGCGCAGGCTTCCGGGTGACGGCGGCCGATGGTTCCGAGAACATGATCGCCAAGGCGCAGGAGAACGCGAAGGCCTACGGTGTGACCTTCGCCGATACCCATGTCGTCGACTGGCTCGCGCTCGACGAGACGCTGGGTACGGAGAGCTACGATGCCGTGGTCTGTCTCGGCAACTCGTTCACCCACCTCTTCGACCATGAAGACCGGCGCGATGCGCTGCGCGCGATCCGTCGCGTGCTTCGTCCGGGCGGCATGCTGATCATGGATCAGCGTAACTACGACAGCATGCTCGACGAGGGTTACAGTTCGAAACACGAGTTCTGCTATACCGGCGATGGCGTCGACGTCGGGCCGGTGGAGCTCACCCGGACGCTGGCGAAGTTCCAGTACGTCTTTGCCGATGGCGCGACGTTCCAACTGAACATGTATCCGTTGCGCCAGGACTACCTGACCCATCTCCTGGAAGATGCCGGCTTCGCCAACGTCGAGCGCTACGGCGATCTGCGCCGCCCCTATGACCGCGGCAATGTGGACTTCGTCCAGCAGGTGGCGTTCCGGCCGTTGTAAGACGATGGCCACGCACGCGCGTCGGGCGGCCCATTTAGGGAAACGCCGAGCGATTTCCGCGTGCCTCTGCGTGCCACGGCGACGGTCTGGCAAAGCGGCGTTCGCAGTGAATGGCCGTAGCCCTTTACGAAAACGTCAACGCAGTCCAGACGCCGCTGTGGCACGCCCTTCGGGGCCGCTCGGGCCAGTACGAACCGATCCAGGACTCAATCGGTGCGCTCGATTTCGAAGGTGAGTATGTCGAGCGCGCGGTGATACTTCTCCAGCAGCTCGAGCTCGTCGGCGCCGCCGACGAAGACATTGGCCACTTCGTAGCTGTAGCTGTCCTCGTTGGTCAGTTCGCAGAGGCGTTGGCCACGGCGCACGCGTACCCGGACACTCGTACCGGGTATCTCGTCGGCGACCCGTCGGCACTCGTCGGCGCTCGGCACCCGTTTCACGCGGCCGTCGTGAAACACGCGCACGTGACAGTTCGCCGCCATGGGGTAAGATCCGGTCGAAGGGAGCGGCGAGGGATGGTAGCCGAGTGCGATGTCGAGCGCATGCTTGTGATGTGAGACGCCGTGGACCAGCTCGAATATCTCCGTGTGGGCCTGTGACAGGCGTGGGTTGATCTCCAGCAGCCACACGTGATCGATCGACTGGTCCCAGAACAGCTCCGCGTTGAAACAGGCGTTATCCAGTCCGCTGCGACGTACCGCCCGGCAAGCGATGTCCGCCATGCGCTGCTGCACGGCAGTGGGCAGCGAGCAGGGGTATTGATAGCGGGCGAAGGAAGAACGGTCGCGCTCGCGAATCGAGTCGACGACGCCATAGATCGCGGGTTCACCGTCCCATACGTACCCCTCGGCGGTGCACTGCGCGCCTCCTATGAGGCTCTCCGCCAGGCATGTCTCGGGCATGTCGGCGATATCCGCGGGCATGTGATATGCCCGCAGCAACGCACGAAAAGGCTCGACGATATAGCCGGCGTGGGCACAGAGCTGAGCCGTGCATGCGAGGAATTCGGGTTCGTCGTTGACGAGGAACCCCATGTAGGAGCGATACGACTTGATCGGCTTGACCCAGAACGGCGGTGGCATGGGCAGGCCGGATCCGCCGGTGGCGCTGCACGGATCGAAGGCCCGAAAGCGGGGAATGTGCTCCGGGATGATCGTCTGCTGCTGGCGCCGGCTCCAGTACTTGTGCTCGCACTCGAGCACGCTACGCAGGCTGGGTCCGGGAAGCCCGAAGCGCGCGGCGAGGATCGGCACGAGTGTTGAGGCGGGGAAGTCGAAGTAGGCGATGACCGCCGACGGGGGGCCGTTCGCCTGCATTCGTTGCGCCGCCGTGTCGATGAGCGCCGGGAGATCGTAATGGTCCACCCCGCGAATGTCCCCGATCTCGAGCGCGGCGTGAAATGTGCAATCCGCCGCCCGCGGAAGGCGGTGCAGGTGTGCCAGATTGGCAGCGTCCAGCCCCACGACGAAGACCTTCCGCTTGTCGGAGCTCATTGCCGGTCCCACTCCCGGGGCGTTGGTGGCGTTGCCGGAGCACGCGCCCCTTGCCGCGGTGTCTGTTGTGGTTCAGATGTGATCCCGAGGGATCGTCTCGTCCCAGTTGTTGGCGAACACGCGCGTATCCCCCTCGTAGGCGTCCAGTGTTGCCCGTATGCGAAAGTGCGTACGGCTTGACGTGAGCACCGTGTGGGTGTGCGTCTCCACCTGCCAGCCCGGGCGCCCGAGTGCGCGTAGCGCGCTCACTTCCCCGCGCACCGTGTCGTAGTTGTTGCTCTGGTATGAATAGCGCTCGGTGACCTCCGATCGCAGGGTCAGGTCGATGTCATCCAGGCGGTAGTGCTTGTCATTGTTGGTAACGAGCAATGCGGCCTCATTGGTTGCCAGGTTGTAGTTGACCTGCCATTCGCGGTGTGCCGGGGCCAGCAGTGTCGTCGGGGGGGACTCGGCGACGCGTGCGATATCGAACGCCAGTGGGTCGCCGTCCGTCGGCTGTGGCCGATAGACCGGGAGCGTCAGGTGGCTGCCATGGGTGTGCAGGGTGAGTGCCGGTGGCTCGGGCGCCGGCCAGGCCAGCGGCCAGTATGAAGTGGATACCGCCACCCGCAGGCGATGCCCCGCCGGGAAATGCTGGGCGACATAATTGAGCGGTATCATGACCGCTTCCCGGTGGCCGGGTATCAGGGGCTCCGGCGTCTCGTGTCCGAAGCGGTGGGAGAGATTCAGCAACCCGTAGGTAACGCGGTTCACGGCCCCGTCGGGTGCGATGTCCGACAGGCGCGCGGCGATCATGGCCTGGGGCCGGTCAGCGGTTAGTGTCACGGTCAGCGAGGGCGCGCCGAGGATGTAGAGATCCTCTTCCAGCGGTGCGCTGTCGAGCAGCAATGAGCCGCCGTCCTCCTCGCGCTGGTCGGTGGGCAGGTCCGTGGATTCGGCATAGCTGCACCATTTGCCGGCGAACAGCCCGACACTGAGCGGGCTGCGCACCTCGAGCGCCTCGTCGCTCACGGTTGTCGCGGACGCCTCGATGCAGCCGCGTGAGATCGCGAAACGCCGGGCCCGAACCGCCTCGCTCGGCCAGTTCTGGACTGCCACCCAGTGTCCCGGGCGGTCAGTCAGCAACGGCGAGACGCTGTCCTGCATCCAGACCTGAAGCATGGGATCGGCGTCCACGGAGGCGTCGCCATCACCGAGCCAGCGATCCCACCAGCGCACGCACTCGCCCAGGAAGTCCATGCTCGGTCCCGGGCCGCCCATGTGCGGGTACTTGTGGCCCCAGGGACCGACCAGACCGCGCCGCGGCACCTGCAGGTTTTCCATGAGGTGAAAAACGGTGTTGGTGTAACCGTCCGCCCAGCCGCTAACGGCGAATACCGGGCAGCGGATGGCGGTGTAGTCCTCGCACACGGAGCCATGTTTCCAGAACGCATCGCGACGCTGGTGGTGCAGCCAGTTGGCCAGCCACAGGCCGCTGCTCTGCAGGCGATCGAGCCACAGCGTCCGCCAGCGCTCGCCCACCACCGCCGGATCCGGGGGGCAGGAATTATAGGCGAACATGGTCGATGCCCAGGAGAGGTTGTCGGTAAGCAGGCAGCCGCCCATGTAGTGAACGTCGGTGGCGTAACGGTCGTCCGATGAGCAGACACTGATCACCGCGCCGAGCTCCGGCGGTTGCAATGCGGCGAGTTGCAGTGCGTTGAAACCGCCCCAGGACAAGCCGAACATGCCGACTCGGCCGTTGCACCAGGGCTGCCTGGCGAGCCATCGGATGACCGCCAGGCCGTCGTCCAGCTCCTGCGGCAGGTACTCGTCCTGCAGTACGCCGTCGGAATCGCCGCTGCCACGCAAATCGACGCGGACACCGGCGTAGCCCTGAGCGGCGAAGAAGCCGTGAATGCCGGCATCGCGCACGGCTTTGAAGTCCCGCTTGCGGTAGGGGATGTACTCGAGTACCGCCGGCACCGGCCGTTGCTCGGCGTCGGCGGGCAGCCAGATCTTGGCGGCCAGGCGGTAGCCGTCGGCCATCGGAATCTCGACGTGCTCGATGACGCGGATGGGGTGGGGGCGGTCGCGGTTCATGGCCACTCCATGCACGGTCCGACGCCGGCACTGTGGCACCGTGCCTTTTCAGGTTATAGGTGGCATGGCTCCCGGTTGCAATCCGGCCTGATTCTCTCAGCGTGAGATGTGGCGGACGATACCCAGACCCGCGCGGCCCGCCTGCTCGAGTACGGTGCGCCAGTCGCGGCGCGGCAGCGAGCGGCTGATTCGCAGCACGCGCCCGCGTTGGGCGGCTTCGAACCGCTGCGCGAGAAGCGCCCACAGCAGCTCGATGTTGTAAACCCGGGAGGGCGGATCGAGACGCATCGGCACGACGCTCTCCAGGGGCACGTTCAGGTCGTCGGCGATGGCCTCCAATGCCTCGCGAATCGCGTGCGCCTTGGCGCCCGACGGCTCGTCGATGTCGTAAGGTGGCGCCCACTCGCGCATCGGCGTCAGCTGGTCGATGTGGCTGGCGACGACGATCAACGGCGGTGCGGTGCGTTGGAGATTCTCGGCGAAGCGGCGGCGCACGGCATCGAGTGCGGCCCGGTCGGCTGCCCGATCGGCACGATGGGCGGGAACCACCCAGAGCAGGCAGTCGCCATCGGCGGCGCAGTCGATTACGGCGGCGGTGGCGGGTTCGTCGTCGAGCCCGGGGCTATCGATGAGCACTGCCTCGGGAGCGTCGTCCCGGCGCAGCTCGTAACCGCTGAAACCGCTCGTCAGTGGCAGTGCATCCACGCCGGCAGCCACCTCGCCGAGGAGCGCGTTGACCAGGCTCGATTTGCCGGCTTTGGTTTGCCCGGCGATCACGAGGCGCAGTGGCCCCGGTAGCTCGGCAATGGCGGCGCCGGGACCGAGTGCCCCCGGCGCTGCGGCATCGTCGAGGCGGTTGGCATCCACACGCAGGCGCCCGGAGTAGAGCTCGATCGCTGCGCGACCGACTTCCTCCACCCAGATCTGGGCGCCGCGGCGGCGCAGATAGGTACCGGCGTCGCCCATGAATGCGGAGAACACCCGCTCCCGGGCTTCCGCCAGCAGCGCTGCGGCGGGGTTGGCGAGACGGGCGATGCGATAGACGGCGGTTACCCCGCGGAACAGGCGCACGCCCCGTTCCGCCGCCGGCTTGAAGTCCCACAGGCGCAGTAGCTGGCCGGCGTGAATCATGTGCGAGCCAGGCACATGGTCCAGGATGACTACCCGTAGCCGGGCGCTGACACGCTCGGTGAGCAGCAGCGCCTCCGGGACGGTGAAACGCCACAGGGGATAGCGTTGCTCTGGATGGTAGTGCCTGGCCACGCGTTCGATGGTCGTTCGTGCCGCCGCCAGCATGAGGCGATGGTCGGCGACGATCGCCGGGTCCACCTCGACTGACAGGGCCCGCACCGCCTCCCAGGCCGTCAACTCCCGTGCAGCCCAGTCCACGTCGGGGGCCGAAACGGGCTCGTCGGGGGTGTCGTCTCGCGCGTGCTCGCGGGTGCGCTGGGCGCGGTGGCGGAGCCACCGGGCGTAGCCGAAGCCCGCGAGGCTGACACCTGCGGCAGCGGCCAGCCACCATAGCAGCCACCCCTGCTGCCACAGCCATAGGGCGCCCAGTGGCACGAGCGCCGCGAACGGCAGCGCGACGGCGGCGAACCCGAGTACCAGGGCCCACCAGCGCCACCATTTCGGCAGACGAACTTTCATGGCTGTGTAGGATCGCGGTCGGCGGTGGCACGCTGGCGGCGTCGAAAGAGCTCGTAGGCTTCCTTGAGCGCACCGCGATAGGTGTCGGCGACGCCTTCGGGATCGCGCTGCCCCAGGCGCACCTGCTCCAGGTAGTAGCACGCCGCCCGACCGAGGGCGTAGGTCACGGCCGCACTGGCGAGCCCCGCGGCTGCCGCGCCCGCGAGCTGGCCGTAGACGGGGATGAGCTTCGCGAGCTGTCGCGCCGTGAAGCTCGCACCGATACCGAGTGCGGTGCCGGAGCCCAGTGACGCAAGGAACTCCCGCAGGGTACGCCGGTTCCATGCCACCCCGTAGAGTACCGCGACGCTGTGCAGCATCTTGCCCTGCAGCGTCGGTACGGTGACGAATCCCACCACCGGCACCAGATCGCTCACGCCGGCGGCGGTGGCGTAGCCCAGCAGATGTGGATGCACCTGGGCGAGGCGGGCATCGCGCGCGTGGCTGGCGATATCGCGGATGAGTGTGGCATGACCCCGGAAGCAGGCGTCGTCGAGGGCGTCCAGCAGGGCGTCGAGGCCGTAGTCCGGATCCGTGAACCCTTCCTCCTGCCGGGTCAGGTCCACGGCGACGGTGTGCACGGCGCCCGAACCCGGCAGGGCGCGAAAGTCCCGTGCTTGTGTCTCCAGGGCGCGCCGGAGGTCGTCGAGACCGGGGGCGGTGGTGAGCTCGGCATGCTGCGGGTGATCACGCTCGTCGGGGTAGCCCTCGTGGAGGCAGGTCTGTACCAGCACCACCGTCCAGTCCGGGTGGCGGCGGCGTACATCGCGGAGAACGTCCACGAGAGCGCGTTGCTGAGGGTCCATGGCGCGCACCACCGCCACGACGGCATGTGCGTGACCTTCCAGCACGGCGAGGTCTTCGGTGGGGTCGTAGTCCACCTCGCCCAGGCCGCGGGTGTCCAGGAAGCGCACGACCGGCGCTTGCGGGGGGAATTCGTAGAGCTGGGATCGCCGGGTGCAGGCCTTGAACCCGCTGCCGATCTCGGCGCGTTCCGCGCCGGTGATCGCGCGTACGATGGAGGTCTTGCCCGATTGCACTTTGCCGAGCAGCCATAGTACCGGTGCCTGCTCGCGGGCGCGTTCGGCAATCGTTTCCGCCACCGCCGGATCGGGTTCGGGATTGAGTACCGCGTCGACGAGCCTGCGCCAGCCGGGGCCACGCAGGAATCGAGCAGCGGGCATAGCCGTGCCTCCGCCTGTGACTACCAAAGCGATCAGCAGCGTCGGCCCACGCATGCGGCGTGGGCCGACGAAGCCGCCCACGGTGCGCGAAGTCGCGCGCCGTGGGGTGAGTGTGCTGCCAGTGTAAGACAGGCGGGGTCGGGGCGCCGATATGCGGCGCTCGTGGCCGCCCTCGAGGGCCGTGGGCGTCAGCGCGCCGGGGCGGCGCGTCCGCCCGGGCGTTGCAGGCGTTTGGCGATGCGCATCAGCAGCCCGCCGAGGCCCAGATACTCTTTTTCCACCTCGACCACGCGTTCGACGACGACCTCTTTCTCCCGCACCCCGTGCGTGGCGTCCTCGCGTTTCTGGGCATAGGCCCAGCCGTGGTCTTCCATAAAGTTGTGGTAGGCCGGGTGTGGCTTGACGAGCAGCTCGTAGACTTTCCGGACCTGCGGCGTGGACCGCTCCTCGGCGGGGATCTCGTTGAGGAGCTCGCTGTTGGCGAGCATCGGGCTGCGGTCGTGACTCCAGTTCAGGTCATCGAAGATGATCCAGCCGCCGGGCTTGAGCAGTCGGTCGACCAGAAGGAAGGCGAAGCCGTCCACCGCCCAGGTATGGGCGCCGTCGAGATAGCAGAAGTCGAATCGCGGCCGTGGATCTTCCTCGAGCATCTTCATCAGCCGCCACGTGTACGAGCTCGGCTCGTAGCTGACGGTGACTCGGTCGCGTTCGCCGAGCTGCTCGAGCAACTGTTCGATGTTGGGGCTGCGTTCCCGCGCCGCTTCCCGGTCGATGGTCAGGATGTGGCCGCCGCCGAGATGGGAGAGTGCGGCGGCCATGTAGCAAGTGGACACCCCGTGGGCGAAGCCGAGTTCCAGGACCTCCCGGATGCCCTTCTCGGCGATGAAATCGGTGAGCCGCTCGGCCTGGTCGAGATGCATGTGGGGCGTGTCGCCTACAACGGCCTTGACCGCCTGGAGATCGAGTTTCGCCATCGCGCTGTTCTCTCCTGGTGTTGCGATACGTCAGCGTTCCGCGCGGTGAGTGACGGCAGCGGTCCATGCCGGCCTCACGGAATTGCCTCCGTGAATGAACCGTATAGACGGCCGGTGTGACGCGGCAATCGCGCCGCGCCTCCGCCCGCTCGCGCACAGGCGACCACGACGTCGACGACTGGTGCGTGACGCTGCAGGATGGCGTCGGGACGCCGTCGCGGGGAGGTACCACGTCGGGGCAAAATGCGGTGTCCACGGGAGTCGTTGTGTGGCGACGGTCGCGTCGCGGCGATGATGGACGCAGGGAGGGGCGATGACACGAACGGCCGAGTGCCGCTGTCGCCAGTGCCGCGTGGAAGTGCGCGGCGAGCCGGCGCTGGTGGCCGTTTGCCACTGTGGCAATTGCAAGCGACGGACTGGGAGCGCATTCGGCGTTTCGGTTTACTATCCGGACGATGCGGTGATCGCCCTCCACGGCAGCACCAACCAGTACCGCATCGACAACGAGCGTACCTATCAGCACCGCCATTTCTGCACCCGTTGCGGAACAACGCTGTATTGGCGCGTCGCGGCGTTCCCGGGCATGCTGGGTGTTGCCGGCGGATGCTTCACCGGCGCAGCGTTGCCCGTGCCGACACACACCCTGTCTGATGAGCAGCGCTGTGCATGGCTCGCTGACGTTGTCGAGGGCGGGGATGTGCCCGCCGCTGTCGAATGCCAGGGAGGGAACGATGAACGTTGCCGAGACGCGCCGGCTGCTGTTGCGTGAGCTCACCCTCGATGACTTGCCCGGGCTTGCCGCCATTCTGGCGGATCCCGCGGTCATGCGGTATTCCATCGGCGGGGTATTGAGTGAAGTGGAAACGCGGCATTTCCTCGAATGGACCCGCGCCCTCTACCGGGACGAAGGTTTCGGCCCATGGGCAGTCGTGGAGAAGGCGACGACGGCGTTGGTGGGCTTCTGTGGCTTGAGTCCGACGACCGTCAACGATAAGCCGGAGGTGCACGTCGGTTACCGCTTTGCGCGTTCGTTCTGGGGGCGTGGTATCGCGACCGAGGCCGTCACCCTGGTGCTCGATCACGCCTTCGGGCGTCGACGGCTGACCGGTGTCGTTGCACTCATCGAGCCCGACCACCGTGCTTCTCAACGCGTTGCCGAGAAGGCCGGGTTCCACCTGTCCGGCTTGGCGCAGTATCACGGACGGGCCGTCCGGGTGTACCGGCAGACACGCCCGGCCTGGCAGCGTGAACGGCGCCGGGCTGCTGCCGGCGTCAGCTCCGGCGGCGGGGACGCGACGCATCGCCGCGATGCGCCGCCCTGACACAGCCGCGGATAGGGATGGTGACATGTCACCGTGGAAGCAGCTCGTCGGCCTGTTGGTCTGGCTTGCCGTAACGTTTGCCGCTGCCGGCGTCGCAGCGGCGGCGTCCGTCGACGCGGCAGCGTTCTATCAGCAGCTCGCCCGGCCGGCCTGGGCCCCGCCGGCGGGCATGTTCGCGCCGGTGTGGAGCGCGCTTTATCTCATGATGGCCGTCGCCGCTTGGCTCGTCTGGCGCGAACGCGGCCTTGGCGGGGCACGTGTGGCCATGGGGCTGTTCGTTATCCAGCTCGTTGTCAATGCGCTGTGGAGCTGGCTGTTCTTCGTCTGGCGGCAGGGAGCACTGGCGCTGCTTGATGCGGGGGCCTTGTGGATCCTGATCGTCGCTACAGCGGTGGCATTCTGGCGGGTGCGGCGACTTGCCGGCATGCTGATGTTGCCGTACCTCGGGTGGGTGAGCCTCGCTGTGGCGCTTACATTGGCGAGCTGGCAGCTCAACCCCGGACGCCTGGGTCAGTGAGGTCTCCCGGCCTCGGGCAAGCGCGTGCGGACTTCGTCCCCATGGCGCGGGATGGACGGGGTGTCTCGACGGCGGTGTGGAGTGCCCGGGTGCAGCGAGTTGTTGTGGCGTTCGCGTAGAATCGCGCCGCATGACAGACGCTACCGAGACATCCCGGCACTGGGACGTGGTCATCATCGGCGCCGGTGCCGCCGGGCTCATGTGCGCGATCACGGCGGGCGCGCGTGGCCGGCGCGTTCTGGTGCTGGATCACGCCAACAAGGTGGGCAAGAAGATCCTCATGTCCGGCGGCGGCCGGTGCAATTTCACGAACATGTACTCGGAGCCGGATCACTTCATATCCGCGAATCCGCATTTCGCGAAGTCCGCTCTCAGCCGCTTCACGCCCTGGCACTTCATCGCGCTGGTCGAGCAACATGGCATTCCCTACCACGAGAAGAAGCTCGGACAGCTCTTCTGCGACCGTTCCTCCAAGGACATCGTTCGCCTGTTGCTGGCCGAATGCGAGGCCGTGGGGGCGAGGGTGCGTACCCGCTCGCCGGTCGCCAACGTCCGTACGGGCGAGCCGCATCGCCTGGACACGCCGGATGGGCCAGTGACCTGTGAATCGCTCGTGATTGCTACGGGTGGTTACTCCATTCCGAAAATGGGAGCCACTGGCTTCGGGTTCGAGTTCGCGGCATCGCTTGGCATTCCCGTTCGGCCGACGCGGGCGGCGCTGGTGCCGGTCACCCTGGACGGGCGACGGCTGCGTCAGCTTCAGGATCTCGCCGGCATATCGCTGGATACGGTGACGGCGGCCGATGGCACGGCCTTCCGCGAGAACCTCCTGTTCACGCATCGCGGGTTGAGTGGGCCCGCGGTGCTGCAGGCGTCTTCCTATTGGCAGCCCGGCCGGCCGCTGGAGATCGACCTGTTTCCGGAGCTCGATGTCGTCGAGCACCTGCGAAGAATGCGCCGGGAACGGCCGAAACTCGGGCTGAAGAATCTACTCGCCGAGGTATTGACCAAACGGATCGCCCAGCGCTGGTGCGAGTTGTGGCTCGATAACAAGCCCCTGGAACGGCTCGGCAACGAGGATATCCGCCGGGTGGAGCAGGTATGCAAGCCGTGGGTGGTCTGGCCGTCGGGCACCGAAGGCTACCGCACCGCGGAAGTGACACTGGGCGGCGTGGACACTGGCGCGCTGTCGTCCAAGACCATGGCGTGTCGTGACCATCCGGGTCTTTACTTCATCGGTGAGGTCGTGGACGTCACCGGTCATCTCGGTGGGCACAATTTCCAGTGGGCCTGGGCGTCCGGGCACGCGGCCGGACAGTACGTGTAGCCCACAGCCCGGTGATGCGCCTTCTATCCGGTGGTCGATGGCATCGGTAATCCCGGTATCTACACTGCTTCGAAGGCTTCCCGATACCGTCCGACTGGTCTACGGGGTGCGTGGATGGTGGCGCTTCAGGCGCCAGGCAGGTGATGCGATGAGCAGGGTGGATCCATTCGGCCGAACCGACCAGCTCGACGAGGAGACGCTTGCCGTGCTGGCCGAACGTTTCGAGGCCCGTGGTCGGCATCCGCTTTTCACGACGATGCTCGCGGAATATCTCGACGCCATGGACATCGACCGCGCCGGCTCTGTCCTGGACATGGGTTGCGGCACCGGCGTGGCGGGTCGTGCCATTGCCCGGCGCGAGGCGTTTACCGGGCACGTTACCGGTGTGGATCTCAGTGCCTACCTCGCAGCGGTCGCCGACCGCCTTGCCCATGAGGAAGGCCTTGCCCGGCGCACGACCTTCGGCAGTGGCGATACGAGCGACCTCGCGGTGGCCGATGGCACGTTCGATGCCGTCGTCGCCCATACGCTACTCAGCCACGCCGGGGACCCGGCAGCGATGGTCCGGGAGGCGGCCAGGGTCGTCCGGCCCGGCGGCATGCTGGCCATCTTCGATGGCGACTACGCGTCGTTGACGTTCGACCATGCCGATCCGGAACGGGCGAAGGTCCACGACGAGGTCCTCATCAGCGCTGTGGTGACGAACCCCCGGATCATGCGTCAGATGCCGCGATTGCTCCGTGCGGCGGGACTGGAGCTCGTCGCGGCATTCCCACACGTACTCGCCGAGGTGGGCGAGGCCGACTTCTGGGCATCGGCCATCGAGGTGTACCGGCAGCTTCTCACTGAGTCGGACGCCATGACGGGGGATGAGGCGGCGGCCTGGGCGGCGGATCTGCGGCGTGATTCCGAGACGGGCGTCTTCTTTGGCAGCAGCAACTACTACGCGTACGTTGCCAGACGGCCATAGCGCGCGCCGCGGGGTCAGTCGCCGGTGGCCGTCGATTGGGGCAGTGGCGTATCCGCCGGCGCGGTGACGCGGACCGTAGTCGACAGCGTCATCCGGCGTTCGCCGTCCAGTGTGAACTCGAGCTCGGCAAACATGGCGGTGTAGTCGTCACGCGCGGGTTCCTGCGTATATTCGTAGGTGTCAGGTCTCGTCTGATTGTATTCCTGTCAACAGCTACCCCCTTTTCCAAGCCAGGCAGGCCTTGCGAGACTGC
>NZ_JBNAZM010000054.1:0-30509 GCF_051195215.1 Arhodomonas sp. AD133
TCATCTCGCTCTACCTCCCAAACGTGTGGTTTACCCGTAAAGGTAGAACCGGGGTGGGGGCAGCTCTCATAGTTTCTCCTTGAGTGACTGGAACTCGGGGTCGGGGGCTTCGGGCGCCGAACGCGGGGCCCACGGATCGGTCTGGGTGTGGCGCTGGGAGTCGAGAAACCGCTCGTAGGCCGCGCGTCGACCTTCGGCGTCGTCCACGACGCGGTTGCGCACGTAGTCGAGGCCGACACGGTCGATCCAGTGAGCGGTGCGCTCCAGGTAATGCGCCTCTTCGCGGTAGATCTGCATGAATGCCGCGGCGTGCTTGAGCACCTCGTCGTGCGTCGTCACGCGGCAGAGCACGTCCGCGGCGCGAAGCTTGGTGCCGCCGTTGCCGCCGACGACGAGCTCCCAGCCGCTGTCGTTGGCGATGACGCCGAAGTCCTTGATCGTGGACTCCGCGCAGTTGCGCGGGCAGCCGGAGACGGCCATTTTCACCTTGTGCGGTGTCCACGATCCGGTGGTCATGCGCTCCAGGTCGATGCCCATGGCGGTGGAGTCCTGGGTGCCGAAGCGGCACCACTCCTTGCCCACGCAGGTTTTGACGGTGCGCAGCGCCTTGCCGTAGGCGTGACCCGATTCTAGACCCGCCTGCTCGCGCAGCTCGCGCCACACCGCGGGGAGGTCGGCCTTCTTCACGCCGAGCAGGTCGATGCGCTGGCCGCCGGTGACCTTCACCGTGGGAATGTCGAACTTCTCGGCCACGTCGGCGATGGCGCGCAGCTCCTGGGGGTTGGTGACGCCGCCGTACATCCGCGGTACCACCGAGTAGGTGCCGTCCTTCTGGATGTTGGCGTGGGCGCGCTCGTTGATGAAACGCGACTGGGCATCGTCCTCGGCTTCCGCCGGATGGGTGCTGATGCAGTAGTAGTTGAGCGCCGGCCGGCACTTGGCGCAGCCGTCCGGCTCCTGCCAGCCGAGTGCTTCGCGCACTGCCGCGGGGGAGGTGAGGTGGCGCTCGCGGATCGCCTCGCGGACCTCGTCATGGGAGAGATCGGTGCACTCGCACACCGTGGGCTTCTCCGGCTCGGTGGCGGCGTCGCCGGCGGTGAGCTCGACGATCTCGCCCACCAGGGATTTGCATGAGCCGCAGGAGGTGCCAGCCTTGGTGGCCTTCATGACGGCGCCGGTGCTGGTGAGCCCGTCCTGTTCCACGGCGGCGACGATCGCGCCCTTGCAGACGCCGTTGCAGTCGCAGACCTGCTCGTCGTCGCCCATGAGCGCGGCACGGCTCGCGCCCGCGTCGGCATCGTTGACGGCGTAGGCGCGGCCGAAGATGAGGCGTTCGCGCATCTCGGCGATGTCCTCGCCGCGCTTCATCAGGTCGAAGTACCACGGACCATCGGCGGTGTCGCCATAGAGCACCGCGCCCTCCAGGCGGTTGTCCTTGACCACGAGCTTTTTGTAGACGCCGCGGCGCGGATCCTGGAAGACGATGTCCTCGGTGGTCTCGTCACCCTCGTAGTTGCCGGCAGAGAACAGATCGATGCCGGTGACCTTGAGCTGGGTCGAGACCACCGAGCCCTCGTAGCGGCCGATCTGATACTGCGCCAGGTGGTTGGCGCAGACCTTGGCCTGCTCCCAGATGGGGGCGACCAGACCGTAGGTGGCCTTGCGGTGCTCCACGCATTCGCCCACGGCGTAGACGCGGGGATCGTAGGTCTGCATGGTGTCGTGCACCACCACGCCGCGGTCGCAGTGGAGACCGGCGTCGCGGGCGAGGTCGATGTTGGGGCGGATTCCCGCGGCCATGACCACGAGGTCCGCCTTCACCTCGGAGCCGTCCTTGAAACGAACGCCCTTGACCCGGCGACGGCCCAGGATGCGCTCGGTCATCGCCTCCATGCGGAAGTCCAGACCGCGCTCGATGAGCGACTCCCGCAGCAGGTTGGAGGCGGGCTTGTCGAGCTGGCGCTCCATGAGGCTGTCCATGAGGTGCACGACCGTGACCGACATGCCGCGCTTCATCAGCCCGTTGGCGGCTTCGAGCCCCAGCAGGCCGCCGCCAATGACCACCGCGTGGCGGTGCTCCCGGGCGGCCTCGAGCATGGTCTCCACGTCGCCGATGTCGCGGAAGGCCACCACCCCGGGCAGGTCGTTGCCCGGCACGGGCAGGACGAACGGCTTGGAGCCGGTGGCGAGTAGCAGGCGGTCGTAGGGCGTCTCGCGGCCGCTCGCCGAGACCACGCGGCGCCGGCCGCGCTCGATGCGCTCCACCGGGTCGCCGGTGTGCAGCGTGATGCCGTTGTCCTCGTACCACTCACGGGTGTTGAGGATGATCTCGTCGACGGTTTTCTCGCCGGCGAGCACCGGTGAGAGCAGGATCCGGTTGTAGTTCACGTGGGGCTCGGCGCCGAAGACCGTGATGTCGTACTTGTCGCGGTCGAGCTTGAGTAGCTCCTCGACGGTCCGGATACCGGCCATGCCGTTTCCGATGACGACCAGTTGTTCCTTCATGACAGTGATCTCCCGATCGTAGGGGCGGCGATGCCGCCGCCCCGCTATGGGTGATGTCCGCTCAGGCGGTGGCCGGTGTCGCCGATTCCTCGCCAGCGGAGGCCGCGCGGAAGGCGCGGTCCTCTTCGGCCAGTACCTCGGGGGAGAAGCGCACGGCGAAGGCGAAGAACGAGCAGGCGACGACGGCAATGCCGAGATAGAGCAGGCCCTGCTCGTAGGAAAGGTTCTCGGCCTTGAACAGGAAGCCCGCGGCTACCGCGCCGGCGTTGCCGCCGGCACCGACGATGCCTGCCACGGCGCCCAGAGCCTTCTTGTTCATGAACGGCACCAGACCGTAAGTGGCGCCCTCGGACATCTGGGTGAAGAGGCTGAAGACGATGAGCGTGGCGATCGCCAGAGCGAGCACCGTCATCTGCGAGAAGACGATGAGCGCCACGCCTTCGCACAGCAGCGCGATGAACAGCCACCGCACGCGACCCTTCAAGCCGCCGAGACGCGCGAAGCGGTCGGAGAACACACCGCCGAGGGTGCGGGCGAACAGGTTCATCAAGCCGAACAGCCCGGCGATCAGCCCGGCGGTGGCGAGGTCCAGCGAGAAGCTGTCGAAGAAGTACAGCGCGGCGATGTTGTTGATGGTGAGCTCCACGCCGAAACAGGCGGCGTAGACCACGAACAGCGCCCACACGCGCGGGTCGCTGGCGGCGACCTTGAAGCTGCCGCGGGCGCTGTGCTCGTTTTTGGCCTCGGGAATCAGACCCCTGGCGCGCAGCTCGTCGTAGTTCCCGTCCGGCGCGTCCTGGGTCAGGAAGTAGTAGGCGATGCCCACGGCGAACAGCACCAGGCCGGGCACCACCATGGCCAGCCGCCAGCCAGCCGCCTCGCTGACGCCGAACATGAGGACGCCGGCGAACACCAGGGGCATGACGATCTGCGTGGTGCCGCCGCCGAGGTTGCCCCAGCCCGCGGTGGTGGCGTTGGCGGTGCCCACGCAGTTGGGCGCGAACATCACCGACGTGTGGTACTGGGTAATGACGAACGACGCACCGATGGCGCCGATGGCAAGGCGCGCGAGCAGAAAGGTCTCGTAGCTGTCGGCGAATCCGATGCCCATCACCGGCACGGCGCCCAGGCACAGCAGCCAGGTGTAGGTGCGGCGCGGGCCGAATTTGTCGCATAGCGGGCCGATGATCAGCCGCACGAGCACGGTAATGGCCACCGAGGCGATGATGGTGGAGCCGATCTGCGATTTCGACAGATCCAGGTCTTCCCGCACCACCGCCATCAGCGGGGCGATGCCGAACCACCCGAAGAAGCACAGGTGGAATGCGAGCCAGCTCAGGTGAAACGCGCGCATCTGCGGCGTCTTGAAATCGAACAGGCGGATGCGCGTGGCCTTGTTGCGCAGTTCCATGGGCCGTTCCCTCTTGTGGTCGATGCACGAACCGAGACGGGCCGCGCCATTGCGGTCCGGTCGTTTCGACGCACTCGTACCCACTTGGGCCTGGTCCACGTCACCCAGCCTGGTAGCAATTGCCGGGCCAACTGCTGCAGGCCGCTTGGTGCCGGGCTCGAGGGGTTGCTTGGCGTTGTCTTGCGACGGCGGTGTCGTCCGATTCTGGTGCAATATTGCACCGCGACAATGCACGCCTGCGCATAGCGAGCCCCACAAGACCGCCGCGCCTGGGCCATGTGTGGCGGCACGGATGATGCAGTGCTGCAGGGCAACGTTTCGCCCGGTGAATGGAGGAAGCACGGTGACCGTGCGTGTCCTGTTGGTGGATGCCAGTCCGGATCGGGGATCGCGCCTCCATGAGGCGCTGGTTGCCGCCGGCTACGAGGTGTTGGGGCGCCTGAGCGAGGGCGAGGATCTGCACGCCGAGGTCGCCGCGCTGGAGCCGGACGCAGTGATCGTGGACGCCGAGCTCCCCAGTCGCGACACCCTGGAGCAGCTCGCTCAGGCCAACCGACGCTACCCGCGCCCGACCGTAGTCATGAGCGAGCGGGCCGATACCGAGCTCACCCGTGATGCCGCGCGTGCCGGGGTGAGCGTCTACGCCGTCGAAGGGCTGGAGCCCGAGCTGGTGCGCTCGCTGGTGGAGGTGGCGATGGCCCAGTTCCAGGCCTACCAGCGCGTGCTCGGCGAGCTCGCGCGCGCCCACACCTCGCTGACCGAGCGCAAAGTCATCGACCAGGCGAAGTGCCTGCTCATGGAACGTCGCGGCATCGGTGAGGCCGCGGCTTACGAGATTCTGCGCAAGGCGGCGATGGATCGCCGGCGCTCGCTCTACACCGTGGCCCGGGAGCTCATCGACGCGGCCGCACCACGCAATCACAGCGCCTGAACGAGGGAGGTGTCCATGGTCACCGGTTGGCCTTTCGTGCGTTCCACTGACCGCCTGGAGCGAGGCTCGCTCACACTCGGCTATGTGCCGTTGACCGACTGCGCGCCACTGGCGGTGGCGGCGGCACATGGCTACTTCCGTGACGAAGGGCTGTCGGTGCGCCTGCAGCCGCTTCGTTCCTGGGCGGCGGTGCGCGACCATCTGCACACGGGGTTGATCGACGGTGCCCAGCTTCTCGCCCCCATGGTGCTCGCGGCCAATCTCGGACTCGAAGGCGGCGGGGCACGCCTTGCCACGGCGCTGACTCTCAGCCTCAACGGCAACGGCATCACGCTCTCCCGCGAGCTCGCCGACCGGCTGAGCCGGTATGCGGCCGTCGATCCCCGTTCGCCCCAGGCCGTGGCGCGCGCGCTAGCCGAGTACCTGCGCGTCGAGCAGCCGCGACGGCGCCCCCGCCTGGCGAGTGTGTATCCGTTCTCCAGCCACCATTACCTATTGCGCTACTGGCTGGCGGCGGGCGGCGTCGACCCGGATCGGGACGTGGAACTGCGCGTGGTGCCCCCGCCGCTGGTGGGGGAGCATCTCGCGGATGGCCGCATCGACGGTTTCTGTGTCGGTGAACCCTGGAACAGCGCGGCCGTTTCCCGGGGAACCGGTGTGCTGGTGGCCTCCGGGTATCGAATCTGGAACAACGGTCAGGAGAAGGTGCTCGGCGTGCGCCGGGAGTGGGCCGAGGCACACCCGCAAACCCACCTCGCGCTGGTGCGCGCTCTGCTGCGGGCATGTCGCTGGCTCGATCGCCAACGCCACCGCGCGGACGCGGCACGCCTGCTCGCCGACGAGGGCTACGTCGCCCTGCCGGTGACCGATCTCGAGCGTGCTCTGTGCTGCGGCGCCGATGTCGATGAAGAGGACTTCATCGTTTTCCATCGCTACGCGGCGAACTTTCCGTGGCGCTCCCACACGCTGTGGTTCGCGCGCCAGATGCACCGCTGGGGACATTTGCCGGAGACCGCGGACGTGGCAGCGGCGGCGAGCGCGAGCGTGCTGCCGAAGGTCTATCGGGATGCCGCCGGGGGACTCGGGTTGCCGTGCCCGGATACCGACGTGAAGAGCGAAGGGCGGCATGCGCAACCGTGGATGCTGTCCGCGGGGGATACGGTTCTTCCCATGGGGCCGGACAGGTTCATGGATGGTGCGGTGTTCGAGCCGAGTGGTATTTAATAGATTTCTTTAAGTTGCGTGGAATGGGGTTTACAGGGTTCATTTTGGTTTTATTGTCTCCTATGCTGTGCAATGTCCGGCACAGGCCGGACCAGTCCGGGTCCGGATGCCCGCAGGGCGTCGCCGGGCCCTGTCACTGGCAAGGAGGCAGGAGAGACCAATATGTTTCCAACCCGAGGATTGCGCCGGTTCCTCGCCGGCGCCGTGGCGGCTGCGTTCCTGGCGAGCGCTGCCGCAGCTCAGTCAGCCACGCATTTCATTCCCTACCACTATTCCTGGGCCCAGGGCAACGCTCAGTACTTCGCCCACGATCTCGGCGACCTGCCGCCGGGCGTGGAGAACGTCCTCGTATCCTTCGCACTGGCGGAGCGTGGCGAGATCGTGCTGCAGGCGAACGACCCGGCGGCGTTGCGTGCCGAGATCGCGGCCGCTCAGGCCGACGGCGTATCGGTGGGCGTGTCCACCGGCGGAGCCACGGCAGGCTACCTCACGGATATGTCGGGAACGCCCGATGAGATCGCCGCGAAGTTCGTTGCCTTTATCGAGGACTGGGGTTTCGAGTTCATCGATGTGGATTTCGAAGGCAGCTACGTCGAGAACCCCGCCCAGGTAGATCGCATGGTGGCGATCATGAGAGCCGTCCGTGAGCGGCTGCCGGGGCATCCGATCACGCTCACCGTGCCGAGCTATGGCGGTGATCAGGGGCTTTCCGAGAGCGTGGTGGGCATGGCCGAGCGGCTTTACGATGCCGGCGCCCTGGATGCGGTGACCGCGATGTCGTTCGACTACTATGGCCTCAATCGCGATGTTCGCCAGGCCGCCCGGGTATCCGTGGGTAAGCTCGCCAAGCGGCTGACCGGCGAGTGCACGCGCACGGTGGCGAGTGAATGCGCCCGGGACTTCGACCAATTTCCCGAGGCGCGTGGGCTCTACGGCATCATCACCATGATCGGCGAGGCCGACGACGGCGACGTGACCACTGTCGCCGAGCAACGCGAGCTCACCCGTTTCGCCAAGAACAACGGCCTGTATTCGATCGGTTTCTGGGCACTCAATCGCGACCAGGGCGCGGGCTGCAGCGGCGGCCTCGCGGTGTGCACCAACACCGACAGCGCCGCGGGAGCCTACACCGCTGCCACGGCTGAAGCGCTGGGACTCATCGATGACGGTGACGATGGTGGCGGCGATCCCGGCACCCCGGGGGATTGTCCGGCCACCTGGGACGCTGACACGGTCTACACCGAGGGGGATGAGGTGCTCTGGCAGGGAAGTCGTTACCGGGCGCGCTGGTGGACGCAGGGCGACGAACCCGGAACGACCGGCGAATGGGGCGTCTGGGAGAGCGTCGCAGCCGATGGTTGCGCGGATGCCGGCAACGGCGCAGGCGACGGTTCCGGCAGCGATGGCGGCGGCGGTGGTTGCACCGCGACCTGGGATCCGAGTACCGCTTACAGCGGTGGCGATGTCGTGCGGTGGCAGGGCGTCGCTTACCGCGCCCAGTGGTGGAGTCGTGGCACGGAGCCGGGTACCGACGCGGACAACGGGGCCTGGCAGGTCACCGATCCACACACCTGCGGCAGCTGATCCGTCCCCCGGCGGGCGGTTTCACCGCTCGCCGGGCGGCTCGGTGAATGCCCCGTCCGGGGCAGGCAGCCGAGGGCCGAAGAAATCGAGAAATGCCCGAACCTTCGCTGGCAGGTGCCGTCGCTGCGGATAGACGGCATAGATGCCAATTTCGGGCAGATGCCATTGCGGCAGTCTTCCACCAGCGCACCACTGGCCAGCGATTCGCCGACGATGGACACCGCGGTCTGCACGAGGCCCAGCCCCCGCTCGGCGGCGACCGTCAGCGGCAGGCCGTAGTTGGCTTTGAAACGCCCCTGAACCGGCACGTCGATGCGGATGCGCCCCTGGTGGAACGTCCACGTCACGGGGCCGCGGAAATTGGTGTAGTGGAGGCACTCGTGTTGGGTGAGATCGCGCGGGTGCCCGGGTACGCCATGGCGGTCGAGGTAGTCGGGGGAGGCGACGACCAGGCGCCGGTCCCGGGCTGTGCGGCGAGCCACGAGCCGTGAGTCCTCGAGCTGGCCGATGCGAATGGCGAGGTCGAACCCCTCCGCCATCACATCCACGTAGCGATCGTCGAACTGTGCATCCAGCCTGAGCTGCGGGTGGCTATCGAGGAAATCCGCGAGGTGCGGCGTGACGTGCAGACGCCCGTAGTTCACGGGCAGCGATACACGCGCACTGACCTAACCGGTGATTACGATAGAATCGCGTTGTTTCTTCGCCGGTACTAGGAAGCTTGCTCATGGCGCGAACACGCTTCGGCCACACTTGGTGGGGTGCGCAGTGGCTGCATGCGCTGCACGCGGTGGACTGGGACAACCGCCTGCCGCGCGGTCGCCGCTATGCCAACAACGGCTCCGTGCAATCCCTGCGCATGGACGACGGTCGGGTGGCGGCCAAGGTCAAGGGCAGCCGGCGCACGCCGTATGCGGTCACCCTGGAGATGCCGGCGCTGCCCGCCGAGGCAAGCGATCGGCTCGTCGACGCCATCGCCGCCGATCCCGCCCTGATCGGCCGGCTGCTCAACCGCGAGCTGGATCCGGCAATCCTGGATCACGCCGAAGCTCAGGGCATTCATATCTTTCCGCGGGACTGGCAGGACGTGGACATGCACTGCTCCTGCCCGGACTGGGCTATCCCGTGCAAGCACATCGCTGCGGTTATCTATCTGCTCTCCCGCGAAATCGACGCCGACCCGTTCCAGGTCTTCCGCCTGCGGGGGGTGGAGCTCATCGAGGCCATGGAACGGCGCGGACTGGGTATCGCCGAACAGGCGCGTGCCGAGTTGCCGGCACTGGTGGATATACTGCCGGGGGAAGAGGCGGCCGATAACGAAGTCCCTGCCGAGCCGCCCGGGCGCATCGACTTCACGGCCCTGCCGGCGTTGCTGGAACCACTGCTCCGCGCCCTGCCGCCGGATCCCGGTTTCAGCGCCGCGGCCATCGCGCAAAAGGCCTGGCGCACGCAGCTGCGTCGGGTAGCGCGCCGGGCCACGCGCGCCCTGGATGCCCTGGGCGGCGATGCCTCGGAGCCCACGGACAGCGCCCACCACCTCGGCGCCGAGGCGGACCCGGCCGTGACTGTCGACCGGGAAGGCGGTATTCGGGTGGAGGATCCCGACGGCGAGAGTGACCTGCACACCCTGCTGGAGCTGCTCGAGCGCCTCGGCAGCGATGCCCTGCTGGACCATTCGCCGCGCCTGGCCGGCTGGCAGCAGGTGCGCAACACGGCCCTGCACCTGCTGGCCGCGGGCGCCGCCGTGCCGCGTCTGTTCGCTCTGCCGCGCGGGGGGGCGGGCTGCCTGTGGATGCCGGCGCTGCTCGATGCCGAGGTGCGGGCCGTTCTCGGCGCCCTTGCCGCGGCCCTGCCTGCTGACCTGGTGCGTCTGCGAAACGGGCGCCGCCGCGTGTCACTGCCACCGCTGGCCCAGGCCAGCCTGGCCTGCGGCCTGATGATGGATCATTGCATCCGGGAATGGGCGGAGCTCCCGGCCGGTCAGCGCGGCGACAAGGTTATCGGTCTGCTCTTCATCGACGGCTGCGAATACTTCAACGCTCCGGGCGAACACGGCCTGGCCGAGCGCATGCACCTGTGGCTGTCGCGTCTGCAGCTGGTCGAGCGCGCCTACAGCCCCGTGCTCAGCGTGAGCGAGCACGCCGCCGATGACGCCTTCGCCCTGGCCGTCGCGGTGGAGCCGCGTGGCGGCGCGGCGGCGCAGCCAGTGCCGCTGGCCGAGGTGCTGGCCGACGAGCACTGGCAGGAGGCCCGCGCGCAGGTGCTGCAGACGACCGCCCTGCTCGCCGAGTTCTATCCCGCGCTGCATGACTACGTGAGTGCCGGGGCGGCGGAGCCGTTGACCATCCCCGCGGCGCAGATGCCGGAGCTGTTGTTCAACGTCTTTCCGGCCATGCAGCTGCTGGGGATTCGCGTGCTTCTGCCCAAGGCACTGGAGCGCACCCTTCGGCCCCGGGCCTCGGTCGCCGTGGAGGGCGAACAGGCGGCGCCCAGCGGGTACCTGTCGGCGGACGACCTGTTCCGGTTCAACTGGCGCGTGGCGGTGGGCGAGCATTCGCTTACCCGCGAGGAGTTCGAGGCCCTGGTCGCCGACGCCCAGGGCGTGGTGCGTTTCCGTGGCGAGTACGTCTTCCTCGACCCCGGGGAGGTCGAGCGCCTGCGCCGGCAGCTCGATAACCCGCCCCGGCTTTCCGGCGCCGAGGTCACCCGCATCGCGCTGGCCGAAGAGTACGCCGGCGCGCCGGTGACGTTGGACGAACACGCCCGGGAGCACATCCGCCGCCTGACCGAAACCGAGGAGGTCGCCGTGCCCGCCGGCCTGGCGGCCGAGCTGCGCCCCTACCAGCGGCGCGGCTTTGCCTGGCTGTATCGCAACGCTCGTGCCGGGCTCGGCAGCATCCTGGCCGATGACATGGGCCTGGGCAAGACGCTGCAGACCATCGCCGCCATACAGCGGCTGAAGGAGGACGGCGCGCTGGAGCAGGCCAGGGCCCTGGTGATCGTACCCACCAGCCTGCTTACCAACTGGCAGCGGGAGGTGGAGCGCTTCGCGCCCGCGCTGTCCGTGGTCGTCTATCACGGGCCCGGGCGCAGCCTGGAGGCCGATGCCGGCGTGGATATCGTGCTGACCACCTACGGCACGGCCCGCCGCGATGCCGCCCGGCTGAAGCGCCACGACTGGCGGCTGCTGGTGGTGGACGAGGCGCAGAACGTCAAGAACCCGAGTGCCGCGCAGACACGCGCCATCAAGTCCATCCCCGCCCGGGCCGGCGTGGCCCTCAGCGGCACCCCGGTGGAGAACCGCCTGGTGGAGTACTGGAGCGTGATGGACCTGGTCAACCGCGGTTATCTCGGTTCGCGCAAGGGCTTCGAGAGCGACTACGGCAAACCCATCCAGATCCATGGCGACGAGCACGTGGCCGAGCGCTTCCGGCGTATCACGGCGCCGTTTCTCATGCGCCGGCTGAAATCGGACAAGCGCATCATCAGCGATCTGCCCGAGAAGATCGTCCAGGACCAGTTCTGCGAGATGACCCCCGAGCAGTCCGCCCTGTACGAATCCGTGGTGCGCGAGGCCATGCAGGTCATCGAGGGCGAGTCCGACACCTTCCAGCGCCAGGGCCTGGTGCTGCAGATGATCATGGCACTCAAGCAGGTTTGCAATCACCCGGGTCACTACACGAAACAGGCCCAGCCGGACGTGGCGGGTTCCGGCAAGGGGCTGCGCTTCCTGGAGCTGCTGGAGGCGGCCTATCGCCAGCAGGAGAAAGTGCTGGTGTTCACCCAGTTCCGCGAGATGGGCGAGATCCTGCGCCGCTGGGCCGGCGAGTGCTTCGGCCAGGCGCCGGCCTTCCTGCACGGCGGGCTCGGCCGCCGCCAGCGCGATGCCATGGTGCGCGCCTTCCAGGACAACCCCGCCAGCCGCGTGCTCATCCTCTCGCTCAAGGCCGGCGGCACGGGGCTCAATCTCACCGCCGCTTCGCAGGTCATCCACTACGATTTGTGGTGGAACCCGGCGGTGGAGGACCAGGCAACCGACCGCGCCTACCGCATCGGCCAGACCCGGGGCGTGCAGGTCCACCGGCTGATCACGCGGCACACCTTCGAGGAACGCATCAACGAGATGATCACCGCTAAGCGCGGCCTCGCCGATATGACCGTCACCGCCGGCGAGCAGTGGATCGGTCAGCTAAGCGATGCGGAGCTGCGTGAGCTGTTCACCATGCACGAGCCCGGGGCCACGGAACCAGCCGCCGTCGGCGGCCGGCGCGCGTAGAAGCACAGCGACGCGGAGCGAACCGCCGTTTCCGCCGCTGCTGTCCGATCCCCGGATATCTGCTGATCGGCTGTATGAACGGGAAACATTGGTCCGCGGTGGTGACCTGCAGGGGGGAGGCCATACGCATCATTTCTGTTCGGCGTGCCCGGACAGAGGAGGTGGCGCTTTATGAAAGCGAAGGATTTTGATCGCAAGTTTGACGACGGCGAAGACGTTACCGGAGTTCTGTACCTGAGCAAGGCGCGACGATCCGGTCACGATCAGCGGCGGGTGAATGTGGATTTCCCGACCTGGATGATCGCGTCCCTGGATCGGGAGGCCAGCCACCTGGGTGTCACGCGTCAGTCGATCATCAAGATCTGGCTGGCTGAACGGCTGGAGCAAACACACTCCGGCCGGGGCGGGCATACGGGCCGCAATGCCCAGGGCTGACGCGCGTCGGACGCCTCTTTGCACGTTGCGTGAGGCGGGCGGCTTAGCGGTGGTCCGTGTACGGCAGGCGCGGACCGACGAACTCGAGAAAGGATCTTACCTTCGCCGGCAGGTGCCGGCGTTGCGGGTAGACGGCGTAGACAGCGACATCGGGCAGCTGCCATTGCGGCAGCACCTCGGCCAGTGCGCCGTTGTGAAGCGCGTTGCCGACAATGGAGACCGCGGTCTGGACGAGACCGAGCCCGCGCTCGGCGGCCACCGTCAGCGGCAACCCGTAGTTGGCCTTGAAACGCCCCTGAACCGGCACGTCCACACGGCTGCCGTCCCGGTGGAAAGTCCATACCACGGGGCCGCGGAAGTTGGTGTAGTGAAGGCACTGGTGGTCGGCGAGCTCGCGCGGGTGCGTGGGTACGCCGTGGCGTGCGAGATAAGCCGGTGAAGCGACGACGAGGCGCCTGTCCCAGGCCAGGCGGCGTGCCACGAGCCGCGAGTCCTCGAGTTGGCCGATGCGGATGGCCAGGTCGAACCCTTCGGCGATGACGTCCACGAAGCGGTCATCGAACTGTGCGTCCAGACTGAGTTGAGGGTGCCGGTCGAGAAAATCCGGAAGATGCGGCGCGACGTGCAGGCGGCCGTAGTTAACGGGCAGCGAGACACGGAGCTCGCCGCGTGGGCTCTCGGCTTCCGCCTGTACGGTCGACGCCGCCTCGGCGATGGTCTCCAGGGCGGGGACGATGCGGGCATGGTAAGCCTCGCCCGCCGGGGTCAGGCCCAGCGCCCGGGTGGAGCGGTTGAGCAGGCGCACCCCGAGATGGGCCTCCAACGCATTGAGGCGGCGGCTGATGGCGCTGGCGCTGACATTCAGGCGATCCGCGGCCGCCGTGATGCTTTGGTGGCGCACGACCGTGTCGAAGGCGCGAAGCTCCGCGAGTGTGATTTCGGACATCCTTGAGCGAAACGCAAAACTTTCTTGAATTCTACCCTGTTTTCTTGCGTTTCGTTCAGAGTGACGCTGTCCGTCATCCCGACCAAGAGGAGACGAATGATGCGCGTATACGAGCTGAGCGGTGTCGGAATCGACCACCTGGTGCAGAGGCAGCGCGAGGTGCCCGCACCCGGCCCCGGAGAAGTGGCCGTGCGGGTCGCGGCCGCTTCCGTGAACTATCGTGACTACGCCCTGATGCAGGGAACCTATCAGGCCGACATGCCGAAGCCGTTCGTGCCACTGTCCGACGGCGCCGGGACCGTGGTGGAAACGGGCCGCGGCGTCACGCGTTTCGCACCCGGTGACCGCGTCGTGGGGCACTACACCACCGGTTGGCTAGACGGGCCCTTCTCCTCCGCGAACCATGCGACGAAGTTGGGCGGCCCGCTGGACGGCTGGCTGGCCGAGACGGTCGTGCTCCCCGAGCAAGCGCTGCTGCCCGTGCCCGGGTACCTCACCCTGGAGGAGGCGGCGACATTGCCGGTATCCGCGCTCACGGCGTGGACCGCGCTCGACGGCGCCGAAGGGCTGAACGGCCAGCGGGTGCTCATCGAGGGAACCGGCAGCGTTTCCCTCGCCGCGTTGCAGATCGCTCGTGCCGCAGGGGCGGAGACCGTCGTTCTCAGTGGCAAGACGGCGCATCACGCGGATCTGCGCCGGCTCGGTGCCGACCACGTCCTCGACTACCGCGGTCGCGACGATCTGCCGGCGGTGGTGCGGGAGCTGACGGCCGGGCACGGTATCGATCGTGCCGTCGAGGTCGTCGGCGGTGACGGGTTGCTGCAAACGCTCGCGATGATGGCCGATGGCGGCATCGTGTCCGTTGTGGGATTCCTTCAGGGGTTCGCGGTGGATGGCAACCTGATCGGGCCGATGATCGCCCGTCAGCTCTCCTTGCGTGGCGTGAGTGTGGGCAGCCGCGCGCAGTTCGAGGCGTTGCTCGCGTTCATGGAGCAGCGGCGTATCCATCCCGTGGTCGGCGCACGATACGCATTCGACGACGCGCCCCGGGCGATTCGCGACCTGGGAGAGCGGCGCGGCTACGGCAAGCCGGTCATTGCGATGACGTGAGCCTCGAAGGCGGTTTCCGCTGACGCCGGCGGCTAGGCCACCGGCGTCAACTCCGTCTGGTAGACCGCCTCGCCGCTCGCGTCACGCAAGGCGACGGTCATGACGCCCGTGTCGCCGGCAATGCGCACGTCGCCGAAGAACTGCAGGCCGGCGCTTGGGGGCAGGTTGGCCTGGCCGTCCGGCGGCGCCTTCTGGAACGCCACTTTCGGGCCGAAGGTGTCGTCGAGCTCGTTGGGGCCGAAGGTGCCGGCGTGCAGCGGTCCGCTGACGAATTCCCAGAACGGGCGGAAGTCGGAGAAGCGTGCGCGGCCCGGGTCGTAGTGGTGTGCTGCGGCGTAGTGCACGTCCGCGGTGAGCCAGACGACGTTGTCGATGTCGTTGTGGTGGATGAAGCGCAGCAGCGCGGCGATCTCGTGCTCGCGCCCCAGTGGCGGGCCGTCGCCGTTGGCAGCGTTCTCGAAGGCGCTGTCGCCGTCGCGCACCATGAGCCCGATGGGCATGTCCGAGGCGATCACCTTCCACGTCGCCGTCGATTCGAACAGGGCGCGCTTGAGCCAGCGAACCTGGTCGCTGCCGAGCAACGCCGTCTGCGCGCCGGCCTCCGGCTGGCGGTTGGCGCTGTTGGCGCCGCGGTAGCTGCGCATGTCGAGGAAGAAGACCTCGAGGTGCGGCCCCATGGGGCAGCGGCGATAGATGCGCTCCGGGTCGGAGGCGTCGGGGCGCAGCGGCATGTAGTCGAGAAACGCCCGCCTGGCGCGGGCCGCGAGCAGCGAGGCGCTCTTGACGGTGTAGCGCTCGTCGTCCGCGAGCATCTCGCCCGGATACCAGTTGTTGCGGGTCTCGTGGTCGTCCCACTGGGCGAGGGTGGGCACCTGGGCGTTGAATGCCCGCAGGTTCGCATCCAGGAGGTTGTAGCGGTAGTTGCCCCGGAACTCGTCGAGGGTCTCGGCCACCTTGGCCTTGGCGGGCGTTAAGCGGTTGCGCCAGACCCCGCCGTCGGCGAGCTCGACGCGCTCGGCGAGCGGTCCGTCCGCATAAATGCTGTCGCCGCTGTGAATGAAGAAATCCGGCTCCAGCGCGCGCATGGTTTCGAAGATGCGCATGCCGCCGCGGGACTCGTCGATGCCCCAGCCCTGGCCGGCGACGTCGCCACCCCAGACGAAGCGCACGTCCGCCCGGCTGGCAGGAGGCGTGCGGAAATGACCGGTCACGGGGCACTCATCAGGCGCGGATCGGCGAGATCCTGGAAGTAGGCGCGATAGAACACGGTCTCGCCCGAGGGCAGGCCGCGCAGATCCACTTGAGCGGTGAAGTCCCGTTCCGCGAGTGCCGCCGGGCCGCGAACGCGTCGGGCCCCGCGAAATGCGTCGGTGGGCGCGTGCTCGACGATGAGCCGCGCAGGGCGGTCACAGCGGCTCCAGACGATCGCGCCGTCGGCGGTGACGTCGCCGCTCGCGATGCCGCAGGGCATTTGCGGCCGTGCTTTCTCGCTGGTCACCACCGCCGGCGCTCCGTCGACCCGTCGCAGGGGGGCAGCGACGGCGGTGCCGGCGAGCAGACCGGCACCGGCTTGCAGGAGACGGCGGCGTCGCTGGTCGGTGTCGTGACCCATTGGGGCTCCTCCGATCTTGGTGAAAGGGGAGAGCGTCTCAGACCGGATTGACGAGGCAGTTACCGCCGGTGGTCGTTTCGGTGAACGGCTGCTGCGGAGGGACGGACAAACGAAAAGTTGTCCGCAGATTGGCGTGAAGAGTTTCCCTTGCCGAGAGAAGAGAGGCGGTGACGCGATGGGCCAGGGGCCGGGTTAGGCGCTCAGTCGGGGCTGAGCGAACCGCCCTCCCGGTAGTCGTCGTCCTCCGCCCGGTGCCCTCGGAAGGATTCGTTGCCATGTTGTTGCCCCATGCCTGTTGTCAGGTACATGATGCCGGCTGTTTGGTTTACAATACCCAGAGTGAAAATGCGGTTTTGTAAACCATCGGGGCGACCATGATCGGTGATCGGATCAAGCAGGCACGTCATGCGGCCGGGCTGTCGCAACGCGCTCTGGCCGAGCGCGCGCAGGTTTCCGCCATGGCCGTATCGAAATACGAGAACGGCAAGGCGGCGCCGTCGTCGACGGTCTTGCTGGCCCTGGCAGACGCGCTGAACGTGCGTGTCGAGTACTTCCTGCGGCCGGAACGGGTCGAGCTGGAGATGCAGGGGTACCGCAAGCATCACAAGGCCCCCAAACGATTGCTGGACCGCATCAAGGCAGACGTCAAGGAAAAGGTCGAGCGTTTCCTGGAGCTGGAAGCGATCCTGCCCGTGCTTCCCGCTGGTGAGTTCCGGGTCCCGCCGGCAGTGGCGGACCGGATCGACACGTACGCGAACGTCGAGCAAGCGGCCGCGGACGTACGCGAGGCCTGGGGTCTCGGCGTGAACCCGATCCCGGACCTGATCGACACCTTCGAGGAACACGGCATTCGTGTCTTCCGCACGTCAATCCCCCACGACGAGCATTTCGACGGCCTTGCGGCCCTGGTGCAGGGCAGTCCGGTGATCGTTCTGGGCGAAGAATGGCCCGGGGACCGTCAGCGCTTCACGTTGGCGCACGAGCTCGGTCACCTGGTGCTCGAAGGCCGGCTGGCGGAGAGTCTGGACGTGGAGCTGGCCGCCAACCGGTTCGCCGGGGCGTTCCTGGTGCCGGAGCAGGCCGCGCGGCGAGCCCTGGGCGACAAGCGGCATTGGCTCGAGCCGCGGGAACTGTGGCTGCTCAAGCAGGAGTACGGCCTGAGCATGGCCGGGTGGCTGCATCGCGCCCGGAACCTGGGCATCATCCCGGATCAGGCTTACAAGCGCCTGCGCCAGGAATTCAAAGCACGCGGATGGCTCAAGAAGGAACCCTTCGGGGATTACCCGGGCGAGCAGCCGCGCGTCTTCGAGCAGCTGGTCTACCGTGCCCTGGCGGAAGACCTGATCGGCGAGTCCAAGGCCGCGGAGCTCATGGGCAAGCCGCTCATGCAGTTCCACACGGAGCGCACCGCCTGATCGGCGCCCCATGCTGCTCGTCAGCGACACGAACATCATCATCGACCTGGAAACAGGCGGCCTGGTCGATGAGCTGTTGGCGCTGGATGAGGATGTCGGCGTCCCCGACGTGCTGTTCCACGAGGAGTTGGCCGCGCAGCATAGTTACCTGGAACAGGCGGGGCTCGGGGTCCTGCCTTTGGAGGGTAAGACCATGATGCGTGCTTTCCAGCTGGCCGGCCGCTACCAGAAGCCGAGCCGTAACGACCTCATGGCGATGGCTCTTGCGGAGCAAGAGCGTGGTGTCCTGCTCACGGGTGATCAGGATCTTCGGCGCGCGGCCGAGACCGAGCACGTCCCGGTTCACGGCACGATCTGGGTGATCGGGAAGATGATTGACTCCGCGCTTATCACACCGGAACGTGCCAATGCAGCTTACGAAGCCATGTACCACGACGGTCGGCGCCTGCCGTGGGCGGAAGTCCGGCGCCAGCTACGTGAGTACGGCGTGGCCCCGACAGTCGGAAACTAGAAAGCGTCCTTCGCATGACGTCGCCCCGACTACCCGCCGTCCGCGCGTGCAGGCACCTGGCGGGCGAACCAATCCCGCAGGGCCCGCCGCAGCGACAGCGGGCCGACTGCCTCCAGCCTGTGCGATTCCAGAGCGTTGCGTAGCGGCAGGTCGCCGCGCCAGATATGCACCAGGTCGTGGAGCCGCACCGAGAGATACAGGTCCACGTCGAATCCTGGATCCTGGAGGCATAGCTGAACGTCGTTGGGATCATTGACGAACCACCACCGGCGTCTGCTCGAAGGCTGATCGACGAAGTCGAGCTGGACCACCGTACGCCGGTCACCGAAGGCATCGGTTCGCACATCGCGCTCCATCGCCCAAAGCAGCAGTTCGATGTCGACCTCGCCCTCGGCCAGCTGACGGCGGCTCCAACGCCGCCCCCAGGCACCCAGGGCATCGACAATGGGCAGGAACTCGCGCCCGGCGCTCGTCAGATGGTAAGTCCAACCGCGCCCGGCGGCATTCGGCCTGCGCTCGATGATGCCTTCGCTCTCGAGCGCCTGCAGGCGCCGCGACAGCATGGACCGCGACATCAGGGGCACACCGCGGCCTAGCTCGGAGAAGCGCGTGACACCCGAGCCCAGCTCACGCAGGATGAGCGGCGTCCATCGCTCACAAAAGACCTGCGCCGCCTTGGCGACCGGACAGAACTGGGCGTAGCGCTTCATGGCCGATCGCTCCCGGCTGTCAGCGCAGCCGCGCGCAGAGGAACTGGTTAGTCCCATTTTAGAACTAGCGAACGCATCCCGCGTGCGGCCAGACTGTTCCTCCTGTACCCCGGAGCTCACATCGAGGGTCGGAGGTGAAGCCGTGAGCGAGAAATACTTCATCCGGTTGAAGGACGTGCTGCAATCGCTGGTAACTGATCCAGCTACCGCAAACGACCCGATAAAGCGCACCTTCCTGTGCGACGGCAGCCATGTTTCGGCGAACCTCACCGTTCTCGAAGACACCGGCGATGCGATTCACACGCAGCCGTGGCACGACGAGCTGGTGCTCATCCTCGAGGGCGAATGCGCTTTTCGCGTCGGCGACGAGACCCGGCGCGTCACGGCGGGCGATCTGATCTTCATCCCGCGCGATACGATCCATGGTCCGATCATCGACAGCGGCCGGGTGTCGGCGTTGTCGATCTTCGCACCCTACTTCGATCGCGCCAGGAAAAATATCGTCTGGTCGAGGGACGGCTTCGTCGTGAGTTGAACCGGCTTATCGCGAACCCTCGGTACCGGCTCGACGTCGCTGACAGCGGGCAAGGCGATTCATTGGCGGCCCAAGGGGCAAATCGATAGGCTATCCGTTGGCGGCCACGGTATGGGAATCGATATGGCCGTGACGGGCGTCCGGCGTTTCCTTCCGGACATAGCGGGCCATACAACAGACTACGCAGCGTGTCTTGCCGGCACGGCAACGAGTGCCCGAGAATGATCCGTGGACAGAAGCCGCCGCGAACATGGAACGTGTTCAGCGTTAAACGCTGACTGACACCGGGGCGAACCGGAATCACGCCAATGGCACAGGCCCACATCACACCGCAGATGCTCGGCTGGGCGCGCGAACGCGCGGGGCTGAGCGTGCCCGCGCTCGCGCAGAAGCTGAACGTAAAGGACGAGAAGGTCGAGGCCTGGGAGGAAGGTGATTTGCGCCCGACCTTCCGCCAGGCACAGAACCTTGCGCGGCTTACCCATGTGCCGTTCGGCTACCTGTTTCTGCGCGAGCCGCCCGAGGAAGAACTCCCCATCCCGGACCTGCGCACGGTAGGCGACCACAAGCCCCAAGGGATTAGCGCAGACCTGTGGGACACGCTACGGGAGGTCATACAGCGCCAGCTCTGGTACCGGGAATATCAACAGAACCGGGATGCCGACTCGGTGGCCGTGGTCGGTTCCATGGGCAGCCGTGCGGCCGTGGACGAGATCGTCGGCGACATGCGCGATCACCTGGGCGTTCCGGCGCACCCGGAACGCGGCACCTGGGAGGAATACTTCCGCCACCTGGTGGAGCGCATCGAGTCCCTGGGCATCATGGTCATGCGCAACAGCATGGTCGGGACTAACACCAGCCGTCCGCTGGACGTCGGCGAGTTCCGCGGCTTTGCAATTGCGGACCGCTACGCGCCGGTCATCTTCATAAACACCGCGGACTGCGAGGAAGCCCGGCTGTTCACGCTGATCCATGAGCTGGCGCATATCTGGCTCGGCGAGTCCGGCATCTCCGACGGTGAGCCCGCGACGCCGCACCGGGCCGAGAAGCTCTGCAATGCCGTCGCGGCCGAGTTCCTGGTGCCGGAAGCAGAGTTCCGGCCGTTATGGGAGCCCGATCAGGAATGGCGGCATAACCTGGCGGGGCTGGCGGCCCGGTTCCACGTCAGCCAGTGGGTGATCGCCCGGCGCGCACGGGAGCTGAACCTGATCACGGAGGATCAGTACCGCGTTTATGTCCAGCAGAAGTTGGCTGAGCGCCGGGACGGCAATCGCCACGGCCAGCCGAGCTTCTATCGTCTGCAGCGCGGACGGATTAGCACGCGCTTTGCCCAGGCGGTCGTCAGTGAAGCACTCAGCGGCCAGTTGCTGCTGCACGATGCCCAACAGATCACAGGCATACGGCCCCACAAGCTCGCCGAGTTCGCGAGGAGGGAGCTGGGGCTGTGAGCTTTCTGTGTCTGCTGGATGTCAATGACTACATGCTGGCCTGCAAGCGTAGTTCGGCCGGTCCCGCTCACCCGGCCTCTTCGAGTGATTGCAAGGCCCATCCGTCGCACCCCTGTGTTCTGTACATCCTTGGTAGACTTGCCGCCCGCCCTTTGCAATTGGGAGCCGCTAGTTGCTGTGTACGTAACCAAAGCATGAGGTTTCGACCATGAAACCTATAAACCACACTCCCGAGAAAAGATACTAGTGAATCCGAGTAGATGAACCTAAGAGGCTATACGGCGGAACATTCGGACCAAATCCCCAGGTCGCCTGGCATATACGCATTTTATGTTTTGCCATTGACCCTGGGATCACTTGGTCTTTACAGAGACGTCCGCGCAACTGACGAAGAATTGGAAGTAGCTCGCAATATCCTGCGCAAGCGAATCGACGCCTTGCGAGTAATTCTCCAGCCCCCAGAACTGGACGGCACACTCTCAGACAAGCCGAAGCGTGGGCCTCTTCGAACTCGTTATAGTATCTCTTGCAATCCCATTGATCTGGGAGCTTGGGTCGACGCCGTCGACCAAGTGCCGACACGCGAACTGAAGGCGGTCGCACAGGTAATTGCTTTTTCAAGCCTGTTTCTTACGCCAGTCTACGTTGGCGTCGCAGCCCGACAGACTCTTTTTGATAGGTATGTTCAACACAAACGAGACTACTACGCTGATGGTTCCCAGCAAGCAAGCTTTGGGCAGAGGCTTCGGGAGACGGGTCTTGATTGGTCAGAAATTATTTTTTCATGTTCAAATGTCGATATTTATGGAGGTATGTCTGAGCATGCATTGATGTTCGTCGAGGACTACTTCCACGCGATGGCAAAACCAAAATTCTCAATGTCATGAGGAATCCCCAATGACGGACCAAGATCTTGCCAGTCTCGAAGAGGAGCCAGTATTCGATCGCACCTTTATTGGTAGCTTTGGCCACTTTGAGTCGTCTGACTCCTTTCCGGTTGAATACATATCAACTAGTCTCACAGCCTCACAGGCCAGCGAATTTCTGGAATTCGCGCGAGATATCCGCATGAGCCAATTTGATTTTGAACTGCTTATGCAGAGGGATATCGATGATGAGCGAGTAGAAGATAAGCTAAAACCCTATCTCAGACCAAAGACTAGCTCGGCAAGACGGCAAAAACCGGTCTTTTTCCCGCCTCTTCTTGTCGCTATCGTTCCAGTCAAAAAACAGGAACTTCAGCCCTATTATCCAGACGAGGTTGTGAGTCCGGCTGATAAGGTGGTAATAAGAGAATGGACGAATCTTTTTCAGTTGAAGTATTTGCGTAGCGATGCGCCCCAATCGTTCCAACTCAAGCATGGTAGCGAGTACATAGGCGTAAATAGGAGCCAAGTATCGCTAAAGTTGCGTACAGCTACCGGTGATGATTACGGATCCAAGTTAGTCGTGATTGATGGTCAGCATCGTCTGCTTGCGCTGAAGCAAGTATACGCTGAATCGAGCGATGCACTGTCAAACCTTACTATTCCCGTTTGCATATTGTTCCCGCCTCATGTGACAGAAGCTGAGTCGAAAGCGAACCAGGGTAGCGGAGTACCAACTGTCTCCGAGGTGTTCAGGAATTTGTTCGTCGATGTGAATGAAACTATGGAAGTGGTTGGGGGCCACTTTACGATTCTCCTCGGTGATGATTCCATCTCGCACCTTGCCTGTCGAGCTCTTTGTTCGAAAGTTCTCCAGGAATATGGTCAGGAAGGCTTGGCGGTGGTCGAGTGGAACATTAAGAAGCGTAAAGATTCAAATAATATCAATCGCCCATACTCGCTCACTAGTATTGGGATAATAAGGAAAGCGCTAGATGAAACATTTAGGCAGCCCAGAAAAAAAATGGAGTATCTTCTCAAGCTGGGGGGTAAAGTAAGTGAGACACTCAATCCTGAAGGCGGGGACGAGTACGATTACCCGCGAGTCAAATGGGATAAATTTTCGGTCTTTCAGAAGCCTATTCTGCAAGAGCAGGTAGGCAACACCGTAGTGCCGGGATTGTGCAAGATTTTCTTTGAAACTACTGAGTTTAGAAGAGTCTTCGACGAGTTCTGCAGACAGGTTGATTCGTTAAGAGCGCGACAGGAACAGGAGAAAGATCCAAATCTAGCGAAGGTTCTTAACAAAGTCCTCTTGTATAACCCGATAAGTTCATCGCAGGAGGACGCACAGGTTGAGTATCAGAACTTTATGAAGCAGGCGGAAGCATGGAGGTATGACTGCGCCGGCATAGTGCAATACGCGCTTTTTCAGCGAGCAGTGATTAATGCTTGGGGATTTTTTCTAACGAAATGCCAGGACTATGCTTTGACACCCGAGAGGGCAGCCAGCGGTATTGTCGCGCTACTGAATGAAGCGCTAAAAAACCGAGGCGAGAAAATGCATTACTCACATGAGTATATGCAACACACAGTATTCAATACAAATAAAATTAAGACCAAGGAAGACACTAGAAAAGCGCTCCTTATGTTCGTGCTATCGCATCTCGGGAATCGAGATATTGCTCAGAATGTTGCGGACGTTCTGACCGGATCAGAAAGTACGCCGGGCGAGCTCGTGGATGAGCTGGCGATTAGAGGGTACGAGTCCGCAGGGGAATTTCTGAGTATTTATGAGTCGGAGCGAAAAAAGGCGTTTAAGGCGTCATATCGAGTAGACGCAACACTAGACCCGGACTCGCGTGAAGATCTCATTGAAGCGGAAGAAGACTTTAAGCGGGATTGGGCGGAAGTCCGCGCGGGGCGCAAACTTAAGGAAAATATATCAACGCGTTTCGATGAATTGGTGGCAAGTCACGTGAAGGACGACGTGGCTCTGGCTCATGATGCGTTGAAGAAGGCCCTCAGTTTCGAAGCTGACATTGTGGAAATGAGAGAAGAAGAAGGGGAGTATGCGGTTGGCGAATCGACTGAGGATGACGAGAGCTAAGGTTCTAGTGCGATGCCCCAAAATATGGAAATGCAGGTTGAACTAGAGCTCACGGGTGACGTCGAGTTAGATGATGTCCTGCTCGAGGAAGCTTTGGATGAGGCAAGGGAAGCTGAAGGGGCGATTGTTCTGGGTTTCGGGCCGGCTCGTAGTGTTGAACGTCTGAATGTCGCCTGGCAAGGAAGCCGGGGGCCGGGAGACGAGGTTCTATATGTTGGATCGAAGAGCTTGGAACTGTCGGACTCTGCTGTTTTGCATGGCTTAGTTCAGACCGCGTACATGGACGAAACTAAGGACTGTCGTTTTGTTCGGATCAATGATGGGAATTCAGAGAATGCGGTCACGTCGCAGCTCTGGCTTTGCCGAGTTAGAGACTGTGTGGCAGCTTTCAATGCTGTAGCGCAGGCAACGGAAAGTGGAGATCGGCAAGCGCTTCGATCTGAGATTCGTAATGTCGGGCAAATCGCGAATAGCGTAGTGCGAGACGGCCTGCGGGCAAGCATCCGGTCGGAGCTGAAGAGCTTGTACGTAGTATGTGAGCTTGAGAAGAAGTTCTTCGGGATGCCAGATGATCGAGAGGCTTCGACAGTGCGAAGACTTACTTTCCTCGAAGATATCGCTCGTAATCCGACGTTCTTGTGGGGGGGTGAGCGCAACGAGGTTGCTGAGCAATATTTTGGTCGGGAGGTTTTGAAAAACAGGCAGGATTTTGTCCGAATCGGAAGGTCGCTGAGGGAGCGAGCGTTTAGGCGTGATGCAAATGGGATTGTCAACTTGCTAGTTTGGTGGAGTGCCTATTTCTTTTGGAGATCAGTTAAATTGAGGGAAATTGAACGTTATAGCGAAGCTATTGTGATGTGCGTTCGTTCGCTGGAGACCTATTTACAGTCCAATTTGTTGGAGTCCGGGGTGGCGGAGATAGCCGGAGGAGGAGACCTTAGGGTAAGGAATAAGAAAATGGCGGGGGTTGGAGGGTTGATTCGAGAGTTGCCGCTTCGGTTGAGGAGTTCACTGGGTGAAGCGAACGAGACGCAGCTTCGCCATGTTATAGACCTTAGAAACAGAAACGCACTTGGGCACGGAACATCGTACGCGTGCGCGGAGCATGCGCATCAATGTGTTACGTATCTCCAACAAGGCCTGCAGAAGTTGGATGCGATACAGGGGGGGGCTTGGAGAGCGCTGGTCAGAAAGTGTAGCAGGGAGAACGGGCTTGACGTAGGCGTTCAGTTCGGGGCGCGAGTGCTGGATAGAATTGGCATGAGCCCGCCATATTCATAAACGGATAGTTTTCCGGCTGCAGTATTTTATATGTGGTGATTCGTAAAGTGTCCCGAATCTGGTGTACTCTTAGAACTCAATGGCCTCGCGCTTAGCGAGCGCACGTAAGCGCAATTCAAATATCTAGCCGGGGCGTTATCCTAGTATCGCTACCGAGTTAGAGTAATTCATTCCTCAAGTCGGGGAGCCCGGCCTCCACATGCCTGGCCCAGGCACGTTCAAGTTTCTCGGATGAAGCCTCTGGATACAGCGCCACCAATAGCGCCTCATATAGCGTTATGTATTCCCCAAACCAAGTGGAGCGATCTAGATTGAGAGTGCCGTCTGGCCTAGTGCCGTCATCCGTGTGGATGTAACCCTTATCAAGTGAAACCGCAAAGGCAACGCGTGCGGCTACGTTGGGGGTGATGCCAGTTTGTTGCTTGAAGGCCTTCAGCTGGTCTTCAGTAGCTTTATATAAGTTGAGTCTGTTTGGCAGCATCATTTCCAATAGTCAAGTGTCGTGGAGTGTGCCAGAAGTAGCCGGGTTCTGCGTACGACGTGTGGGCCTGAGGGTCGTAAGCTAATTGGTACGTGTGGGACAAAGCGTCGCCAAGGTCGTGATGCAAGTCTGCGTCTATTTCCGTGTCAGTCGACAAAATTAACACTTGGTGGCTAGCGTTTGGAAAGTATTGGCTCACAAGGTTGTGGCGATGAGCCGAGTCGAGTCGTCCCAGGGGAGTGTCGACGATTAGAGGTAGCTGGCGGCCAGAGGTCGTCGCTAGCGCCTCAAGAATTGCCACAGCATAAATCTGTTTTTCGCCAGCGGAAATATCAGCCTTGGAAATGGGGTTGTCGCCTTCGTCGAATAGGGTGATATCGAACGTTTTGGGATCAATGCGGACGTTTACCGCCACGTCTTCCTTGCGCGCGAGTCGCCGATAGGATGCAAGGAAGTTGACCTCAAGCTGGCGTAGTTTCCGAGCGGCGATGTCTTGCGTGAGATCGGTGGTGAGGTTGCGCACGCTTTCCGCATGGTCGAGTGCGCGGGTTTGCCCTTCCGCGTTCCGAAGGCTTTCTTGGTTGGCTTGGATGCGGCGGTTGAGTGCCTGGCACTCGCGCAAATGGCCCTTAATTCGCTGCAGCTGCTCCTTGAGCGCGTTGCGGAGTTCACCGGCGCGCGTATTCAGCTGCTTTAGTTCCTTGAGATAGCCCGCAAGGGTGTCGGAGTCGGGTGAACGCTCTATGCGGAGGCTGCTCTGCTCAAGTGCTTCTTCTGTATCTGCGAGTTCCTTACGCAGATCTTTGACCCGGTCTGCACTCTTCGGGATGTCATTCTCAAACCATGATTTGTAGGTTGCGAGCTGGGTATCGCTCACGTCCAGGTGGGCTGGTGGTCGTTCCGGTTGAGATAGAAGGTCGCTGAACGTCTCCTGGAGGACGTTCTGGGCAGTCTCGTTCGGAGCGCGATCAAGCTGTTGCGCTAGTCGCCCATAGGCATCGTCGAGGCGGCTGCTAAGGGTGTCCGCAAGTCGACGCTGTGTGCGTTGCTCGCTGGCTCGCTCCATATCAGCGAGCAAGGCCTTGATGCTTTCCGTCGCAAAGGATAGTGGATAGGCACCGCCCATCTCCCGGAGGAGTTCCTTCTTAAGGTGGTCTCTTTGGGCTATCAGTCTGGCTTGTTCCTCTTTCTCGGCTTCCCTTGATTCCGCCCAGGCGCCACCTCGCTCAGCCATACGACGCTCGGTTGCATCAATGGCCTGGTTGACCTGCTGTAGCTCGGTGTTCAACCGCTCATACTCGCTGACAGCTCGATCCTTTTCCGCGAGTGCTTCCTCCATACGCTGCTCGTCGGCGCGAACCTCGGCGCGAATATCATCGGGCAGCCGTTGAGCCTTCTCACGGCGCAGGTAGATGCCTAGGTCATTGTGCAGGCGCTCCACAATGTCTAGGCCGAGCAGCTTCTTTACCGCGTGTTCCAGAACCTCGCCCGTGTCATCCTCGGCGAGCTCAGCGATCTTCTCACCGTCGAAAAAGAACAGATCTGCGACGCCAATCGGTATGAGCTCATTGAGAAAGCCTTGGGCTTGCTCGGGGGTGAGCTCGGTGAGGGGTTGCCCGTCTCGTTCGATTTGTAGTTGCTCGCGGATGGAATTGCCTGTGGACGACCAGGACCTTGTGACAGTGAACTCTTCAATTCGTCCATGGCGGGCATAGGTGAAGCGGAGGCCGACGCTGGCGGCGTCGCGCTGGATGACCTGATTGGCATTGCGATGGATGCTGGCGGCCAGGAATTTGTGATATTCGCGTACGGACGTGCCGAGGCCGAGGCTTTGTTTGCCGTATAGAGCAAGACGTACGGCGGTCAGCAAAGTCGTTTTGCCTGCGCCATTGAGCCCACCGAACAGGATAATAGGGCTTTGGCCAAGCCCTCCATCGCGTGGTGCGACGTCAATACTGTGCGTGCCGGCGAAGGAGCGGAAGTCCGTTACTCTGATCTCCTTAATAATCATGGCGTCGAACTCTCCAGCTCCTTGAGTAGTGCGTCGTAGTGTTCGGTCTCAGCGAGGAGTTTGTCGCTGACTTCTTCGAACACGTCTCGGTATCGTCGGGATTTGCCGTTGTCAGTCGTACGTCCTTCAAGGGCGAGGTCTTTGGCGACTTGGCGGTATTCCTGGGTACCGTTGACGGTTCTGGTTGCCTGAATCTCTTCGAGGGAATCCCAGTCCTGGTGAAGGATGCTTCCCATCTTCTGAAAGATCCCGGACCGCTTGCTCAGGCCGTCCAGGGAGAGTTCGAGGTCTAGCAAGCGCATGACCAGCTGCGGCGACGTCCCATGTTGGGTAGCCAGCTCGCTAATCAGCTCCGCCTCCTCACTGCCAAAGGCACCGGCATCGTTTTGCACCCAGTCTAAATCTTCGCCGTAGACCTCGCGGAAGATCTTGGGCAGGGAGTCTTCCCAGTCGGGCTCGTTTGGGTCGTTAAGCCACTCTTGGCGGATCTGGTGAAGCTCTGGCCGCGTGATGAGTTTCATTGCGTGCTCGGTCTCTGAGAGACCTTTTTCAATCGTCAGGAGCTCTTTTAGCCAAGCCTTGCGCACTGAGAGAAGGTAAGGCCCGCGAACCACCTGGCTCGTGTGTTCAGAGTCATCGTCAATGCGGTCCGCTGAATAGAATGTCACACGCCCGGTACGGCGCTTGAAATTTCGCAAAAATTCGCGCTGACCCGGGTTGTTGCTCTCGGCGAGCTTGTTACGGAATTCCGATAGGCGCTGCATCCAGGTCTCGCCGCTCTCGATGAGGCTTTCCATCGCACGGTCCTTCGTGACGACGGTGCAGGTCCAGCAGCCAAACCGAGAGTTGCCGCATGACGGCGTTGTCGAGTCGATGACCAAGGGACACTCCCCCTGATTGGAGTCTTTATAGAGCTCAAACAGCGCTTGGTTGGAACGGCCCCATGGCGTCGGCGCCTGAAGTAATGCCATCCAGACATCATCCGCAGACCATTCTTCAATTGGCGTGTAGACGAAGGCATTGGGTAGGCTGCTGTGGCGCTTCAGACGCGAGTTTTCGATGGCGTGCCTCTGCATCGCTTGAGCGCGCGTAGAGCTCTCATCGGTACGGGCACCGAGAACGACGACGACTTCCCCGTAACGAGAAATCTTGTCCTTAATGAAGGCAGTAACCGGATCAATCTTCATGTTCTCCGTGCACCAACGAAACTGCGGTGTTGGCGCCGGATAGCCTTTCCCGAGCAAGTTGACCCAGAATGTCTTTTCAACTCTCGGGGTAACCTGGTGCGCGGTGATCGGCAGCTCGTCCCTTTCAGCGGCACTGTTGATGGCGTCCAGCGTATCTCGGATGAGATTTACTACGACCGGTGTTTCAACGAGCGTGTCTGATGACACTACGAATACTGGTTTGTGCCGTTCATGACTGGGTAGCAGCTGAATGGCGTGATATACGAGCTCCGCTGTTATCGTCGAATCTTTACCACCGCTGTAGCCGACAACCCACGGCCGCTCGTCATGCAGATACATTTTCTGGATTTCGTGGATGCATCCCCCTGCGTCCACGCCCGGGATGTCCCCGCTGGCGATGATGTCGCCGAGCGTACCAATCTCGTGCTCAGCGACGCTCATCCTGATACTCCTTTTCGATACGGCCTTCTTCGGGGGTTAGCTCGAGTCCTAGTTGTTTCTTAATACCGTTGACGGTGAGTACCATGGAGGCTTTCGATTTTGTGACCTTGCCATATTGAATGGCACGTCCGCTCCAGAGTGCCGTGTTCGACTTGGACCAATCGATTGCGCCGAGAGGCGCTAATCTGTTCCACCAGTCGTCTGGGTAATGCCCGATGACGTAGCGTCCGACGATGCCCATCGCTTGAAGTACAACCCCGTGGCTGAAGATATGCTCTTCGCGGACCGTGCTTGCTGCGAGCTCCCCCCTCTTTACGAGCTTCCAGAAGGGCAGAAGCTCCCCTACGACGGCCCAGAACCGCTTGGCAAGGTCGACCTCATCATCCGTGAACCGGTCGTTGCGGCCCTTGTTAAGTAAAGTACGGTTGGCGTGCTTGACGCTGCTCAAGGTGAAGAGCTTGTTACTGCGCTTGGATAAGCTGCTGCGTTCCAGGTCCGTCAGGCCAGCGAATGGCTCGCAGTTAGTTGCGATTTCCGAGGCAACGGCTGACTCCTGATCCGCGTGATTGTAAAGGGTGATCAACGAGGGGTCAGGACGCACTTGATACATGTTGAGGTCGACGAACATCTGTTGGCTGCGTTTGAGGCCCTCGTCAACGAAGAAGAGCACAGCGATGTTGTCGTGACCCAGGTCTGGGTTTTCCTTCACGGCTTCTTCAATGGCGGCACGACGGTGCTGTCCATCATTGATGAGGATGGTCGCATCCATCGGTATACTTAGCATGCCAAGATTCGCGGACGGGCCGGAGTTCGCAATGGGGTCGAAACCGACGGTCGAGTCAACGGAAGCAGTCAGTGCGGAGAAGATATAGCCGTCTGGTTTATCCAGCAGGTATCGGGCGATAGCCGGTATCCGCTGATAGTTGAGCTTGCGTTGCGCACGCAGCTCGGGCGGTACGTCCTCTTCGTCGAACGTGAATATCCGAGGGACAATCCTCATGGGGCACATCGCGATGTAAAACGGCTTCCCTGCCTGCATCCCGCGAGTTGCCGGGAATGAGTACGAGTATCCAGATTCCATTCTTGTCACCGTACGTGTGTGCACCGGCTGGGTACGTCATTTATAACGTTCACGACGGTGAATCATACGTAACCCATCCTCGCGTGTGAACCCGTCATAGCTGCACTCGTCGTAGGCAACGTCGACCTTGGCAACTGGGACCACTGGTGGCCAGCCTGTGTAATGGGCGGGCTGCGGCGCCGCCCGCTATACTTACCGTTCGTCGGTTCCTTGTAGCTCTGAGTTCTGACCGGGACGAGGGTCTAGTCGGTCAGAGTGCAATTCCAGGGGGGGGATGGAGGACTGCCATGGTCGGCAAACGGGTTGGCAGCTACCTTTATCGAGTTACTGTCGAAAGTGGTGTACAGGCGGGATTGAGAAAGGCGGCGTATCCGGCTGGAATGGAAGTGCCAGCAACC